>NZ_JBYCKL010000033.1:0-38096 GCF_057473365.1 Halomonas sp. TH-94 | reverse complement strand
TGGAGGCGGTTTCCTGCAGCGAGGCGGCCTGCTGCTCGGTGCGCGACGACAAATCCTCATTGCCCTGGGCGATGGAGCGCGACGCCGGCGTGACCACATCGATGCCCTGCTGTACTCGCTCGGTAGTGTTGTAGAGGCTCTTGCGCATGGTATCTAGCGAGGCAAGCAGGGCACCGATCTCATCGCGGGTCTGTCGTGGTGTCGCCACGGCCAGGTTGCCCGAGGCGATCTGCAGGGTGAAATCTCTCGCACGACGCACCGGCCGAGTAATGGCGCGCATGATCCATACGCTGATGATCAAGAGCAGAACGAAGCCAAGCGCCAGAAAAGCCAACTGGATGACCAGCATCCGCTGCTGACCGAGCTCGGCCTCTTGCGCCATGCTCAGAGCCGCAAGTCGCTGCTGCTCGACCAGGCGATTGACCATCTCTGACAACGCTTCGGAACTGGTCCGCAGAGTGGCCGAGTTGTTGTTCAGCGCCATCATGGCATCGAACGCCTCCGGCCCACCCAGGGCTGCGGCCATCGGCGCCAGGCTATCGGCCAGATAATCGGTAAGCGCCGCATCGAATTCCAACGCTACCGAAGTGCGGTTGACCTCGCGCGCATAGTATTCACCCCACAGCTCCGACAGGCGTACTCTGCTACCTGTCAGCGCTTCGGAAATCTCATGTCGAATATTGAGCAGCGCCATACGCTCTTCACCTGCCAGACGCTGCGGACCATAGGCAATCAGTTGATCCAGCTGTTGCAGTCGTATCACATCCTGCAAGCCATCGCGGTTGAGCTCCGCCAGCCGCTCACCTGCGGCTTGAAGCCCATAGAGCCCTACACCGCCGCTGATGACGAGCAGCAGCAATGCCGAAAACGTCAGCATGGAGAGACGCGCACGGATGCTATGCAGATTGATGGCCGACAACACTCCCAGTGGACCACGCCGTACCACCCGCCCCTGGCGGATGGCGAGTCCGGAGCGTCCGGCACGTATCTTCCCGTAGGCTCGCTCGGCAGCCGCGACAAGGCTCGGTTCCACGGCGGTGCGAACCGAGGTATAGCCCAGGCATTGGTCGCCTTCGACGATCGGCGTGACAGTGGCACGCACCCAGTAGTGGTCGCCGTTCTTGCGCCGATTCTTGACCAGCCCCTGCCAGGCATCGCCTCGCTTTAGCGCTTGCCACAGATCGGCAAACGCCTCGGGCGGCATGTCCGGGTGACGGATGATATTGTGATTCGCTCCGATCAGCTCAGCGTGCGCGAAGCCGCTGACCTCCACGAAGGCGGCGTTGGCGTAGGTAATCCGTCCTTCGAGATCGGTTCGAGTGATCAACAGATGCTGATCGCTCAACTTGTATTCCCGCTGCGTGACCGGCTGATTGTTGCGCATTTTAATTATCCTTCGACCGCATCGTCTTCATCAGGGTGCGGAGCGCCAGCGTGTGCGTGTCTCCACTTGCTCAGCGGTTGAACCTCAGAAAGAGGCCCACTGCTCTTCTTCTTTTACCTTGCTTGTGGATCTAGCCGTTGAAGCTTCACTACCGCGACGCTTGACCGGCAGAGGGTCGTGCTCCGGCGGAGCGGTCAACGTTTTGCCAGCACCCGCTCGTGAAGTGCGATCATGCACCGACGCACCGGCTTGACCTGCCAATCGGAAGCGCAGTACCGCCTCGCGAAGCCGTGCCGCCTCGGCTTCAAGCTGCGTGGCCGCCGTGGCCGCTTGTTGCACCAGCGTGGTGTTTTGCTGGGTGACCTGATCCATCTGGGTCACTGCCTGGTTGACCTGGCCGATACCGTTGCTCTGCTCGAGCGACGCCGAGGCGATCTCGTCCATGATGTCGCTCACCCGCTGCACCGCGGCGACGATCTCGCTCATGGTCTGGCCCGCCTTGTCTACCCGGGCCGTGCCGACATCCACTTTTTCGAGCGACGTGGCGATCAAGGCACGAATTTCGCCAGCCGCCGAGGCACTGCGCCCTGCCAGACTGCGCACTTCCTGGGCCACCACGGCAAAGCCGCGTCCGTGTTCCCCGGCCCGTGCCGCCTCGACCGAGGCGTTGAGAGCGAGAATGTTGGTCTGGAAAGCGATGGTGTCGATGACGCCGATGATGTCCGACATCTTGTGTGAGCTTTCGCTGATGTCGTGCATGGTCGAGACGACCTCGCCTACCACCTCCCCGCCCTGGGCGGCAGTACGCGACGCGTCGGCAGCCAGTTGGCTCGCCTGACGTGCGTTGTCGGCATTCTGCTCCACCGTTGCCGCAAGCTCCTCCATGCTCGAAGCGGTTTCTGCCAGCGATGCCGCCTGCTGCTCGGTACGTGACGACAGCTCGACGTTGCCCTCGGCAATGCCCTGGGCGCCGACGTAAATACCCTCACTGCTGCTGCGCACCGTGCCGACGGTTTCGGAAAGTCCGTCCTGCATATGCCTGAGCGAAATGAAGAGACGGCCGATCTCGTTGTTGCCGCGGTTTTCCACCGGCTGGGAGAGGTCGCCCCTCGCTAGCCCTTCGAAATACCCGACCAGACGTGCAAGTGGCTTCAGCACGTTGACGCTGATGCCCCACACCACCACCACCATGACGGCAAGAGAGCCGGCAAGAACGGCAACGATGGCCAAGCGCATCAGGTCGGCAGTTGCCGTGAATGACGCCTGATAAGCCGCTCCCGACTCCCCGGCGTGGGGGGCCATGGCCGCTACAGCGGCACTGCTATGCTGCAAGGCGTAGAGCCCGAGACCGCTCAATACGACAATCATCCCGCCGAAAAAGAGCAGCACCAGAAACCAACTGGCCCTGACCGTCAGGTTGTCGAGTAACTTCACGTCCATTCCCCATGGCAATAAACCGCATGCAAGCCGTCATCAAACGAGATATCGGCCTTGATATCAGAAACTTGACGCCCTCATTCTGCGACGCTTTCGACCAGCTCCATCTCATCACTAGTGAGCAGCTTGTCGATGTCGACGATCACCAGCATGCGATCGTCGAGGCTGCCCAAGCCGCTGAGGAAATCCGACGACAGGGTGACGCCGAACTCAGGCGCCGGCTTGATCTGCTCCGGCGAAAGCGTCATCACATCGGAGACGCCGTCGACGACGATACCGACGACCCGATCTTCGACATTGACCACGATCACCACGGTCTGACCGCCGTACTCCACCTTGTCCAGGTGGAACTTGATGCGCAGGTCGACGATGGGCACGATGACACCGCGAAGGTTGGTCACCCCCTTGATGAAGTCCGGGGCGTTGGCAATGCGGGTCACGTTTTCGTAACCGCGTATTTCCTGCACCTTGAGAATATCGACTGCGTACTCTTCTTCGCCCAGCGAGAACACCAGGAATTCACGGTTATGGGCCTCGGCTGCGGCCAGTGTTGCTTCTTTCATCTGGTTCATGTTCAGGTCTCCAGCTCTTCGTTGATAAGGGCTTCGAGTGCCGGTTTGCGCTCAGGCCGGCGCTTTTCCTTCTTTTCCCGGCTTAGCCGGTGCAAACCGGTGATGTCGAGAATCAGCGCGACACTACCATCACCCAGGATGGTGGCGGCGGAAACGCCCGGCACCTTGCGGTAATTGGTTTCAAGGTTCTTGACCACCACCTGCTGCTGGCCAACCAGGTCATCCACCAGCAGCGCGTAGCGACGCCCCTCACCCTGGACGATCACCGCGATGGTCTCGGTGAGCTCGGTCTTGGCCTTCGGCACATCGAGTGCTTCGTGCACTGCCACCACCGGCAAGTACTCATCACGCACCTTGAGCACTACGTCGTCGCCGGCCATGGCGTAGAGATCCTCCCGGGATGGCTGCAGCGACTCGAGCACGGCGGAGAGCGGCAAGATGAACATCTCCTTGCCGACCTTGATCGACATGCCGTCGAGGATCGCCAGCGTCAGCGGCAGAACGATACGGATCGTGGTCCCCTCATTGGGGCGAGACATGATCTGCACATGGCCACCCATCCCCTGGATGTTACGCTTGACCACATCCATGCCCACGCCGCGACCGGACACGTCCGTGACCTCCTTGGCGGTGGAGAAGCCCGGAGCGAAGATGAGCTGCCAAACCTCGTCATCGCTCATGGAATCGGAGACGGGCAACCCGTTCTCTTTCGCCTTGCTCAGCAATCTATCGCGATTGAGGCCGGCCCCATCGTCGATCACTTCGATGATGATGTTACCGCCCTGGTGCTTGGCCGATAGCACCAGCTTGCCGCTGCGGGGCTTGCCGGCGGCCTCGCGCACATCAGGCGGCTCGATGCCATGATCGAGGCTGTTACGCACCAGATGTGTCAGCGGATCGATGATGCGTTCGGTGAGGCTCTTGTCGAGTTCGGTGGACTCACCCTCGGTGACCAGTTCGATCTCCTTACCGAGCTTGCTGGCGGTCTCACGCACCACTCGGGGGAAGCGGCTGAAGACGAAGTCCATCGGGATCATGCGGATCGACATGACCGATTCCTGGAGATCCCGAGCGTTGCGCTGCAGCAGGCTCATGCCGTTTTGCAGGGCGCTATTGGCAACGTTGTCCATCTCACTGACGGTCTGATCGAGCATCGACTGGGTAATGATCAATTCACCCACCAGGTTGATGATCTGATCGACCTTGTCGACCGATACCCGGATAGAGGTCGACTCACTCCCTCCCTTGGCCTTGGTCTTCGCAGCGCCCTGAGCCTTGGCGCCCTTGGAAGGGGCAGCAGCAGGCGTGGCAGGAGCGGGGGTAACGGCCTGGAGCGTTGCCGCCTGTGGCGCGGCTTCGACGGCAGGCGCCCGATCCTCAGCCTCGGGCGCTGCCCCGCCCTCGACGGTGCGTATTTTGATCTGGTCGGTATCGATGATGAAACACATCACCGCTTCGATGTCGTCGTTTCCTACAGTCGTAGCGAGGGTGACCTCATAACACGCCTCATCGCCCCCATGACCGATCACCTCTCCCAACTGGCCAAGCTCTTCGACCAGCAGCAGGCGATCCTTCTCGCCGACATTGAGCAGCGACACGATACGCTGGCCGGCAGCCGCCGAATCCGATGCCGCCGAGGTGGGCTCCGGTTTGGGCTCTTGCTTGGGAGCCGCTGCCGGCGGTGCACCATTCTCCAGGTCCTGGCCGATCTCCTCCAGCGCCAGCTGCTGTAAAACTCGGCAGATGCGCTCGAAGGCCTCTTGATCGGGCTCGTCGCCGTTACGATAGGCGTCTAGCTGATCGCTGAGCATGTCCTTGGTTTCCAGAAAGGTATCGACAATATCGCGGCGCAGCTTGAGCTCGCCCTTGCGGGTATGATCGAGCAGGTTCTCGAACAAGTGCGTCGTTCGCTGCAAAGCCTCGAAGCCGAACGTCCCCGCACCGCCCTTGATCGAATGCGCTGCGCGAAAAATGGCGTTGAGCTGCTCGTTATCCGGCTCATCCACATCGAGCTCCAGGAGGAAGCGCTCCATGTCGGCCAGCAGCTCTTCGGCTTCCTCGAAGAAAGTGTCATAGAAATCCGTGATATCCATGCGCCTCACCACCTGGTGTCAAATTTGTCTTGCTGTCGCCGTTCCGTCCCTTATTCGGGATTCAGAGTGCGGCGCAGCCCTTCAGTAAACTGTTGTACGGGAGCCAGATCGACCTCGCTCTCCAGTCGCGTACTCATCGGACTCGGCACGCCAGGGCCGTTGAGTACGCTCGGCCGACGAATGTATTCGGCCACTTCCGGCAGCAGCACCAGCAGCTCGATGCGCCGGTTGTCGGCATCGAACGGGTCGGTATCAGGTAGCATGACGCGGTCGGCGAAGCCGGAGACACGCAACAGCTTGTCGGAGTCCAGCCCGCCGATCACGAGCTCGCGACGGGAAGCATTGGCACGGTCGCTGGAAAGCTCCCAGTTGCTATAGCCACGATATCCACCTGCGTAAGGACGACTATCCGTATGGCCGCTTATGCTGAGGTAGTTGGGCAGATCGTTGAGCAGCGGTGCTATGGTTCTCAGCAGACTGCGCATGTACGGCTCGACACGATCGCTACCGATATCGAACATCGGCCTGAGTTCATGGTCGAGAAGCTGAATGCGCAGCCCCTCCGGGGTCAGGTCGAAGCGCATCTGCTGGCGCAGCTCACGCAGCTCGGGATCGGCGTCGATTGCCGCTTCGATGCGCCGCTGAAGATCCATGAAGAAGCGTCGCTGCTGCTCGCTGGGTCGGCTGAACTCACGCGTGTCGATACGTGCCCGCTCCCCATCGCTGTGAGCCGGATCCGGCCCGCCGCCGGGTATGACGCGGGTACTGCCAGAGCGATCTCCCCCTGTGACAGCGCTGGTCAATGGCGTGCTGAAGTAGTCCGCAACACCCTGACGCTGCTCTTCACTAGCCACCGACAGGATCCACATCACCAGGAAAAGGGCCATCAATGCCGTCATGAAGTCGGCAAGCGCGATCTTCCAGCTGCCACCGTGGTGGGCGTGGACGACTTTCTTGCGCCGTATGATGATCGGGCGCTTGTCTCCTCCCGCACTCATTCCGCTGCCGCACCCGACTTGGCATTGCGCACATACTCTTCGAGCTCGGTGAAGCCCGGGCGCTCAGCCGTGTGCAACGCTTTACGTCCAAATTCGACGGCTAGCTGCGGTGCATAACCGTGAAGACTGGCCAGCAGCGTTATACGAATACACTGCAGCATTTTCTCGGCTTCCTTGATCTGGCGCTCGATGCTGCTGGCCACCGGATTGATGAAGCCATAGCCCATCAGTATTCCAAGGAAGGTACCTACCAGAGCGTGGGCGATCATCTCCCCCATTTGCTCGGGGCCTGCATCGGCGTAGGTCAATGCCTTCACCACGCCCATTACCGCGGCGACGATTCCGAAGGCCGGCATGGCATCACCCACCTTGGCAATGGCATCCGCCGGGATGTGCGCTTCCTGCTCGAAGGTTTCGATCTCATGGAGCATCAATTCGTCGATTTCCATCGGGTCCATGCCACCGGCAACCATCAGGCGCAGATAATCGGTCATGAAATTCATGATCATCGGATCGGCGAGCACCATGGGGTGCTCCTGGAACAGTGCGCTCTCCTGGGGGCTATCGATATCACGTTCGATACCGAGCATCCCCTCGCGCCGAATCTTGGAAAGCAGTTTGAACTGCACGGCCAGCAGTTCCATATACATGGCCTTGTTGTACTTCTTCGTGCGCTTGAGCTTGGGAATGATCTTGAATGTGGCCTTGATCGCCTTGCCATTGTTAGCGGCGATGAAGGCCCCCACCCCTGCACCGCCGATCATCAGCAGCTCCGTGGGCTGGTAAAGCGGACCCAGGAAGCCTCCCGCCAGCACGAAGCCGCCGAAGACACACAGTAGGACTACGATGTAACCGAGCAGAATCAGCACAGCCGATACCTTTTATTGGATGCGAGTCGTCGTTACCCAATGTATCGGCCTGACGCAGAAACACTTGAGGCCTTGCAGACAAAAAAGAGAGGAATCAGGCTGGATAGCATGACGCCGCCCCGGATGGAGCGGCGTCCAAGGTCGAGCGAATAGGCGCTCAGCCTTCAGCAAGCAAGGCAGCGTAATCAGCCGGCCCGCTGAACGAGCGCAGCTTGCTCGATCGACTCGGCATCTTCCTGCTCGCGGCGCTTGCGCGTCTTGCCGGCCCGAGAAGGCGGCATGCAGATACCACAGACGTAATCGTGGTCCGGCGTATGCGCGTGCGCGACGAAATGGCCACTGCAGTGAGTGCAAGTGGACAGTTGCAGCAGGTCGCTCTCGAAGAAGCGCACCAGGGTCCAGGCACGGGTCAGGGCCAGCACCGGCTCCGCCTGATCGATACCGACCTGCTCGTTGTAGAGGCGATAGGCGGTAACGAAGGCTTGCATCCTCTCACAGCGCTGCTGTTCCAGCAGGTTGCGGTAGATGTTGTAGAACAGCGAGGCATGCACGTTGGGCAGCCAGGTAATGAACCAGTCGGTCGAAAAAGGCAGCATCCCCTTGGGCGGTGACATGCCGCGCACTTCCTTGAACAGCCGGATCAAACGTGCACGGCTGAGGTCGGTCTCGGTTTCGAGCACCTGAAGGCGTGCACCCAGCTCGATCAGTTCGATGGCGAGCTGAACCTGCTGCATTTCTTCGACGAGGCTTTTATTCGACATTCTCACACCCCCCGTGACATGGAAGCCGTTCCACGCCCTGCCATAAGCAGAGAAGCGTGAAACTGAGACAATCCATTGTCACGGGGGTTGTTGACTACTTGCTTCAGCTGCTCGGCGCCATCGAAACCGAAATGACAGAGCAATTGGTTGGTACGCGCCAGGCGCGTCAGCTGCGCAGCACCAAGCGACAGCAGCAGGTCGGCGGTTTCGGTATCGATTTTCAATCGAAACATGGCCGCCGCGCGATCGTCATTGAGCAATCGCTGCGCCAGAAGCAGATAGGCGAGGTTCAACTCCTGGATTTCATCCAGGTGATTCGTATTCTTCATCGGTTTCCCTGCACGCGGTTGAGTCGCGTGTCCTTATATTCTTATCACTTGCTGTGTCAGAACTCAGACCATTAGGCTTGCACTAATTTTGCCGCTGGGCCTGATGGACCACGAGTCCTGTTAAGGACGCTGCTTGTTACAGGTGCATTGTGACCACTGTTCGGCAACCTGCCAACCACCCTTTCAACGGTAGCCTTTTCAGGAAAAAAGCTTAGATCGCTAAGCCTCAAGAACTAGTTTGTTAACGCTTTGTGTAGTAAAGCAAAAAATGTGTCACAGAGGCCTTGACAAGAAGTAACCACTAATACATTAGTTACAAAAAATTACAAAAAAAGGCGTTTAACGCCCTTCCTGCCCACTTGTTTCGGCCAACTCATACACCCAGACGAGCAGCTCGGCGATGACCTGGTAAAGCATTGGGGGTATGCGCTCGTCGAGATCCAATCCCATCAGCAGCGCCACCAGCTCCGGCGCATCGTGAACGTAAATGCCCTGTCGCTTGGCCTCGGCCAGAATACGTTCGGCCATGTCGCCATAACCCTTGGCCAAAATACGAGGCGCATCGTCACCATCTCGGTAAGCCAGGGCTATCGCCTGTCGTCGGCGCTCGGGCTTGGGGTCAGTCATGGGTTGCTCCCGGATCCTCTTGCTCCCACCGGCGGGCATCGATCAGCACTGTCGATAGACCCGCCGCACGCAGCCGACGCTCGAGTTCAGGCACGCCGGCCTGTAGCAAATCGAGAGACGCTTCGTCTCTGCTCAGTAACTGCAGCCTTACGTGCTGCTCCTGGAGCCACATGCCGACACGGATTTCACCCAAACTGGGCACACTAAGCTGCATCTCGGAATGCCAAGCTTCCTGTTGCGCTCCGTCATCTGGTTGTGAAGAATCCTCACCCTCGCGCCTGGCACCGGCAGGGAGCTGAATCATCAAGGCCATGAAGATGCCTGACCAAACGTCCCCTTCCCAGCGCAGAATGGGCGACACCAGCATTTCGAGCTGATGGCGAACCACCCCCTGAAGACTTTCATGTACCGGATCGCCGCCCGCAGCGCGGGCACGCAACGATGCATCCAGGCCCTCTCGCATGGCCCCTTCCGAACCTTCACGAGCCGCAGGAAAGGCTGTTTCTCGCCCCTGCCCTGAAGCCACGGACTGCATGTCGCCCGCAGGACGATCGCCGCGAGACGCGGCGGGATACAAGGATTCCGTGGCACTATAAGATTGCGCCGCCTGGGCCGCCGGCCCCTGGCCGGTCGGCATGGGTCCGGTAAATGCAGGTGGCTGCCCGACCATGGCCTGCGCTGCCTGGCCCAGACTTTGCGCGCCGTGTGGCATGGCAGGCGAGCCGCTCGCTGAAGGTGCCCCCCCCTGCGCCATCGGCGCCGGTGAGAAACGCAGCGTGCGCATCATTTGTGGCTCACGCTCCAACTGCTGGCGGCTCACATCACCTCGATACCAACGAGATAGATGCGACTCGTAAAAAAGACCGCTGTCGCGTATGCCGGTCTGCAGCCTGTCGGCCAGAGTCGAGACGCTGGTCGCCTCGCCCGAAGCCATCAACGGAGCTGACGTACTCAGTACCGAAGGGGGGGCGGGGAAACGCATCAGCAAGTCGGCAATGGTTCGAGCTGAAGGACTGAAATGAGTCTGAGTCGAAGCGGGAGGGGGCGTTCCATCGCCACGCGCTACCTGGCCCTCCCCTCGCTGCGATGGGGTCGTGGTGCCGGGAAGCGGCGTAACGGCAGGACGACGGCCATCCAGTCGGGAATCGCTATGCAGGGCCCTCGGGCCCTCGCCCGGATCGACCGGCCGCACAGGCTCGGTCAGATCGCGAGGCGGCGCCGTATCGACACGTTTGCCCAGCACCTG
Source organism: Halomonas sp. TH-94 (assembly GCF_057473365.1). Lineage (NCBI taxonomy): Bacteria > Pseudomonadati > Pseudomonadota > Gammaproteobacteria > Oceanospirillales > Halomonadaceae > Halomonas > Halomonas sp. TH-94. The sequence goes on along the minus strand of NZ_JBYCKL010000033.1, from coordinate 27,780 downwards.
GTGCAGCAGTGTATCCAATAGCGGCGTAATGCCACTCACGGCGTACCCGGACCGAACTTGTCGCCGGCATCGACAATGGCTGCCGCCTGCTTGCCATAGCTGCGGTGAAGCTCGCGCTGACGACGGCTGGTGCCCATCAGCTGACCGAGCTCGCTCCGCCGCACCAGCAAGTGCTCGCGAATGGTCAGATCATCGGCGAGTATCGCCTCCAGCAGTTCGGCTTTGCGCTGAATACCGTCGTGATCGAGCTCGGTAACTTTATCCAGCTGCCTCAGGCGATCCGCGAGCTGGAGGTAATCGGACTGCCGCTCGATCAGCGCATCCCACTCGCCGGCCTTGGCCAGCTCAAGCATGATGGCAACCTGCTGCCGAAGCTGAGCATAGCCGTCGAGAACGGCACTTGTGGTCGTCATTGCCATTCAACCTTGCGCTCCCGCGCTGCCAATTTCACGCCATGCCGAGGCAATGTCGTCCAACAGGCTTTCGGCCTGATCGAGACTCTCCTGGTCGTTGTGCAGGTTGGCTGCCAGTAGAAGCCTTCCGATGTAGTCGTAGAGCGAGCCGAGCCGGTCGGCGATCTCACCGCCTTTCTCACGATCGAGAGCCGCGAGCAACCCATTGTTGACGATATCCAGGGCTTTGGAGATAGCCTTGCCTTTTTCTGCGATGTTGCCGGCCTGCATGTGGATGCGTGCTGCACGAATCGAACCTTGGGCGCCATCGAACAGCATCACGATGAGCTGGTGAGGCGATGCCGCCATCACACCACTCTCCACTCCTACCCGTGCATAGGCCCCGGCGCCACGGCCGTAAGCGGATGCTCCTCGCATAACAGTCATGGCGAATCTCCTAATGGTGGCATGACCTTCGCTCCTGTGGCATCACATCGGTATCACCGACTACGCCTTATCTCTTGCGCCCAAGCTGGGCATTCATGATATCGAACTGCTGGAAAAGGTAGTCACTCACCTGGTTCATGCTGGCGATCATGGCATCGAGCTGACCGAACTGAACGCGGTAGCGCTGCATGGTCTGATCGATATTGCGCTCCATGCGCTCGAAGCGATCCTTGAGGCCGGTGATACGGCTCTCCAGGCCACGCTTGGCGTTGTCCAGCAACCCGCGCTCACGCAGTACCTGATCAAGGGTCCCGTTCAACTTTCCGGCCAGACCGCCCTCCTTGCTGCTACCGGCAAAGAAATTGGCCAGCGCCTGGGGCTCGTTGGCAACGATGTCGCTCATCTTCTCCTCATCCAGCTTGAGCGTACCGTCACGCTGCAAAGTGATGCCGATATCCGACAGCATGCGAAACTCACCCTCGCCCACCCCACCGCTCAATACGCTGCGCAGGCGTGTCTCGACGGTGCGCAGAGCGCTATCGCCCAGCAGTTCGCCGGCGGCTCCGGTATCGGCATTGAAACTGGTCAGCTCACTGATGTTCTTGCGCAGGTCGTTATAGGCCTTGACGAATCCACCCACGGCCTCGCGAATGGCCAGGGTATTGCGCTCTACCACCACCGTGACGCTCTTGTCTGCGACCGTCACTTCTTCCAGGTCCAGGGTGACGCCCTGAATGGCGCCTTCCACCTGATTGGTCTGGCTGGTGATCGCTATGCCGTTGACGGTGAGTGAGGCATTTTCCGCCGCCACCATGACGTTGGCATTCGTCCCGAAGTGCGCTTCGAGGCCCCCTGTGAACTCAGCCGTCACCGCCGACTCGGTTCCGGTCTTGTTGGAGGTGATTACCAGGCGATGCGGCGTACCGGAGCCGTCATTGACGATGGTGGCGGTAACGCCCGACTTGCTGTCATTGATCGCCTTGCGAACGTCTTCCAACGAGCTTTTGGCGGGATCAATTGCGATATTCTTCGTCTGACCATTGCCCAGCGTCAGGCTGATACCACCGCCCCCCAGTTGGGTCGTACGGCTAGCCACGCCGTTGGCGGCAACGCTCTGCGCGGTGGCGAGCTCATTGACCTTGACCGTATAGCGACCTGGGGGCGCATCGGACTTGGCCGCCGCCTTGACACCGCTGCCGTTCACGTTGCTCGAAACGTTCTGAAAGAACTTCGGATCGTTGAGCTTGGCGGATGCTTCCTGCAGCTTGGTCAATGAGCTTTGCAGCTTGCCATAAGCCGAAATTTTGGCCTGGTGGCTCTTCTGCTGCAGCTGAATGGGCTCGAGCTTCTTTCGCTCGGCCGCATTGAGCTGATCGATCAGGCCATTGAGATCGAGGCCGGAACCGATGCCAAGTGAGCTTATCGTCGCCATGACGCTTCCTTTTTCATGCAGCTATTCTGGCAGGCTTTGCGCCAAGGGTTCCGGTGAAAAGCCCGCGACCTAGGGGTTATTTCGTTCTATCGGCCGAAAGCGAGACAACTTGAGCGTAGCGTCTACGTGGAAACCGGCACCTCTTCCGACATCTCTCCCAAGCGCGATACGACGTCACCGCGCAACAGCTCACCCGCTGCCTCTCCGGGGGGGCCAACCTCTTCGGCCACCTGAACCTGGAATGGCTTTCCTTGCTGATCGAGGCGCTGAATCCAGCCCAGCGCTCCACCGGAGAAGCGCACCAGCGACCCCACCGGGCGTAAACCGAAACGCTGAACATAGCGCTTGACCCAGCGCGGATCGAACTGCTGGGGGGAAGTGAGCAGATGCCGGTAGGCGGCATCGATGCGCCAGGCGGGGCGATCGGCTCGGTCTCGACGCATCGCCTCGACCACATCGACCACCGCGCTCATGCGAGCGAGCTCGGGTAGCACATCGCTAGTCGCTCCCGCGGGATAACCGCTGCCATCCAGACGTTCGTTGGTACAGGCGAGGACGGCATGCATGACGCTTTCGGAAAGCCATTGGCAACGCGTCATCCGCTGAAGCAGCAGGTCGACATGCTGTTGAAGGCTTGCATGCTCCTGAGGCCCGAACGACGCCCGGGCAAGCAGCCCGGAAGGCAGTAGCCCTTTGCCGAGATCATGAATCATGGCGGTTGCCGCCAGGGCCTTGCGTACGTCTCGCGGCACCGAACTACTATTTGCCAGAGCCAGCATCTGAACGGCGACACTCAGCCCATGGCGCACCAGCAGCGGCTCCTGGCCCAGGCAGCGCGTGGCGAAGAGCAGCGCTTCGATATCCTCTTCGGCCAGTTGGAGCAGCATATCGGCATGGCGGGAGAGCTGTACCGGGTCGATATCATCGCCCTGCTGCAGTTCCAGCAGTTGAGCATCGAGATACCCTGCTACACGCGCCAGGCGTCGCGCCATGGGTGTGGCGTAGTTCAACACGTTCCGCCGCCCCACCGGTGAAGCACTACCGGCCGACTGGCTCTGGAAGAGCATGGAGGGGAGCCGGCCCACATCGGCCTCGTCGCCATAACGTGACGATTCGCGCTCGATCTCGCGCACGAAGAACCACAGCTTGCGCTCCTGCTCGGCACTGCAGCGCTCGAAGTGAAAACCGACACGCAAGGTTTGGCGGTCACTGTCCGCCACCTTGTGGCGCGGAGCCGCCTCTACCGAGAACCGGGTGCCATTGGGAAAGCAGAACTCGACTTCGACCAGCACCACTTCGGCAAGCAGCGTTGCCGCAGAAGAGGGAAGCTCCAGCTGGCAGCCCTGCTGGGAGAGATCCTTCAGGTCGCCCTGCACGCTGGCATCGTTATCGCCCTCGGTGCCGCGCACGATAGCGCCCACTTCCATGCCCAGCCGCAAGCGGGCACGGAAGGCTTCACGTCGCTGCAGCTCTTCAAGGTAATGGGGGTAGTCGCACTGGCACTGCACTCGCCCATTGACCGTATCGATTTCGGCGGTCTTGAGTACCGGCGTACGGACCATCTTGCCGTGCACCTGCCCCAACAGCCGAAAACCGATACCCCGCTTCAATTCACCGACAATCTCGCGAACGGCAGTGATGTCGAGAAGCATCGATTCCGACACGGACTGCTCCATCACCACTACCGGTATGGGCGTGCTGTCGGGCTTGTCGAGCAGCAATGACGCCCCGCCAGGCTGAATCAGTTGCTCCAGCAACGCCTCGATTTCGCTGGGACTCCCCACCCGAATGAACTCATCCTGGACCTCCCCCATTCTTGCTTCTCCGCCCCTTGAACTGATTATTAGTCGTTTTGAGTTATTCGCTCTTGCTACAGCGTTCGATCAACCGATAGGAGTGGAACCGAAACCGGTAATCTTGGCTCGTCAAGATACGCCTTAAGCTTGTCGAATGGCATCGGGCGAGCGAAGAAAAACCCTTGGAATACGTCGCAGCCATGGGCTGCCAGGAAGTCCCGCTGCGCCTCTTCTTCGATCCCTTCTGCAACCACGGCAAGACCCAGATGGTGCGCCATGGAAATGATGGCCTGTACGATGGCGCTATCATGGCGGCTACTGGCGATGTCGCGCACGAAGCTGCGGTCGATCTTGATCTTGCCGATAGGCAACTGCTTGAGATAGCTGAGGCTGGAATAGCCGGTACCGAAGTCGTCTATGGAAACTTCCACCCCCATGTCCCTCAGACGATGCAGGGTCTCCACGGCCGCGGCGGAATCGGCCATTAGAATCCCCTCGGTAAGCTCCAGCTCGAGATATTCTGGCGCTAGCCCGGTTTCCAGAAGAGCCTGCTGCAGGCTGGAGAGGAAGTTGGGACGCCGGAACTGCAGCGGTGAAAGGTTGACCGAAACGCGTAGGCAACCGTAGCCCTCAAGCGTCAATCGACACATGTCGCGGCACGCCTGACGCAGCACCCACTCACTAATGGGGCCGATCTGGCCGGTGTCTTCGGCCAATGGGATGAACAAACCGGGAGAGAGGTACCCCTTTACCGGATGCTTCCAGCGCACCAGCGCCTCGACCCCGACGACATCGCCGCTACGGGCATCGAGCAGTGGCTGATAGTGCAGTTCGAAGTTCTCCGCCTCGATTGCCTCCTGCAGATCGTTGCGCAGCGCCATACGGGCGCTTACTTCATCATTGATATCACTGGTGAAGCACTCCCAGGCGTTACGCCCTTTCTGCTTGGCGCGATACATGGCCATATCGGCCTGCTGGATCAGCTCCACCGGGTTCTCCAATTCATCCTGCAAGAAGGCGATACCCACACTGGCGCCGATGTAAAGTTCGTGCTCAGCGACGCGGAAGGGGCGGCGCATGCAAACCAGCAGACGCTCGACCAGGCGGATGGCACTTTCCTCTCGCGCCAGTTCCGGCAGCAGAATGACGAATTCGTCGCTGCCGAACCGCGCCAGCGTATCGCCGGGGTCCAGCTCATCCCCCAGCCGCTGGGCAACCTGGATCAACACCTCGTCGCCCACTTCATGACCCAGGCTGTCGTTGATCGGCTTGAAATCGTCCAGGTCGAGGAACAGCACTGCCAGGACCCGTCCATGTCGCTTGGCCAGCATGACGTCGTGCAGCAGGTGGTCCTCGAACAGGGAGCGATTGGCGAGCCCCGTCAGCGCATCATGGCTGGCGTGGAACGACAGTTTGGCCTCATACGACTTGCGCTCGGAAATATCGTGCTGAACTCCCACGAAGTGCGTTACGACGCCCTCGGTATCCCTCACCGGTGACAGGTGGAGATTGTTCCAGAACGGCGTGCCATCCTTGCGATAATTGCACAGCGTGACGTTGATCTCCCGCTGCTCGGCGAGGGCCTGGTTCATTTGTGCCACCGCTTCGGCATCGGTTTCACTCCCCTGCAGGAAGTTGCAGTTGCGTCCCAACACCTCATCGCGGCTGTAACCGGTAATTCGTTCGAACGACTCGTTCACGTAAATCACCGGCATGCCCTCGGCGCGAGCGTCGGTGATGACGATACCGTTGACGCTGGCCTCTACGCTGCGCTGCAAGATGCGCAGCTCCGTTTCGCGCCGATGCTTTTCGGTCATGTCCTTGGCAATCCCATAGAAGCCGATGACAGTGTCGTTGACGACGATGGGCAGGTTGGTCACGTCAAGATAGGCATTGCGACCGTCTTGGCGGTGAATGGTGGCGGAGTATCGAAAGGCTTGGCCCGGGTCGGCATCGACGTACAGCGATTGAATTTGCGCTCGATCCTCGGGCAAGACCAGTGCCGAGTAGTGAGAGCCGATCAGCTTGTCCATGGCGTAACCCGTCACCTCACTGCAAGCCGTGTTGGCTGAGGTGAAGTAGCCCTGCAGATCGAGAGAGAACACCGCATCGGGATGGTAGGTGAACAGCGAGCGATAGCGCTGCTCATTCTGTCTCAATGCCTCACGGTTACGCTCACGCTCCACCGCCAGCGATACCAGCTCGGCAGCTTCTATCACCCGTCGCCGATCACTCTTGGTGGGCTCGCCAGGCTCGCGATAGTAGATGGCGAAGGTTCCCAGTACCTCCGAGTTGCTGGCGGTCACCGGGAAGGACCAGCACGCCCGAAGGCCGTGCTCGGCGGCGACGTCGTGATAGCCTAGCCAGCGAAGATCATGGGCGATATCCCTACATACCACGAAGTCACGAATGAAAGCCGCACGACCGCAGGCGCCATTTTCAGGGCCGATCGCCACGCCCCGCGCACGTTCGCAAAATGCCGGGGGCAGATTGACGCTGAAGATCCTATCCAGATGCAGGCGCATCTCGTCGCAGAGCATGATCGAGGCGATGCCGCCAGGCACCTGCGCCTCCACGATTCGGCAGATAGCGGCTAAGATCTCTTCAAGCGGCTGATCGCGTGCTATCAGCGTCTGCACACGCTGCTGAGCCCGGAGATGACGCTGAGTTCGCGCCAGAGCCAAGGAGCGCCGACGGCTGAGGTCGGAGATGGCCAGGCTGAAGGCCAGCAAATACGTCATCACCAGCCCAGCCACGGCCACGCCCAGCGGCGTGAATCCCCCGGGACTGGAGGACGCCACAGGCCCCTCACCCTCGACTTGCAGGTTCAAGGTAGCCCCACCGGGGAGCACCAGAAGGCCTCGCTGCAGTAGGGTATGCGTCGGGTCGACTTGCTTATTACTCACCATCAGATGGCCATGCCGCCGAACGGAGAGCGAAAGCGGCGTGACCAATGAGCGAATCTCCTGGTCCAGCAAACGGCCGAGGTCGAGCACGGCCACCAGTCGAGCATCGCCACCTCGTGGGTTGTTCAAGGGAACGGACAACAATGCCAGTTCAGGGCGGGAACCATCCGGAAGCACCCAGCGAGGGTAGCTGCCCCCGACATCCAGCCAGTCCAGCAGCCAATCGTGCTGCTCGAGCCAGTTGAGGAGCTGGAAGTTGGTGCTACGTTCCCGCCCCCAGAGTAAGCGTTCGCTGTCGGCATCCTGCCAATAGAGCGAGACCAGGCTCGGCATATCGCGAAAGGCAGCGTCGGATTCGCTACGACGGAACGAGGCAGGCGGCAGCCCATCGGCCTCGGCCCAGCGCGCCGCCATACGTTGCAGCTGGCGTTGACGGCTGTCCATGATGCGTTCCGCCGTGATCTTGAAATTGGCCAGCAACTCGGCGGCATGCTGTTGTCTGGCGACATAATGCTGCCAAGTGAGTGCATACCAGGCGAGCCCGCTTACCAACACCCCGCCCACCAGTGCTACCGCCACGCTGCGACTCAGAATCGGCGTCACGCCTGGATGTCGCGCCATCAGCACCATGGCCGTACCGGTAAGTACCGCAGGCAGTGCGGTAAAGGGCGTGGCAAAGGCGGTTCCCCAAGGGCTCGAGGGCAGCAGATCGGGCCTCAGCCCGGCAATGATACTCAGCCCACCGACGAGAAATATCCCCGCTCCTCCCAGCCACCAGACCAGACGAGTACGCGAAGAGCCGATACCGGCCATGAAGCAGGTGGATACGATCAGCAGGGCAATGCAGGTCGACGGAGAGAGCATGAATTGTGCCGGCATGAACCCGCCACCCATGAAGGGCAACCATGCCACCACGGGCGCATAGAGCCCAAACGGCAGCAGCACCACCCCACAGAACTGCGCCGTTTTGACTTTTCCAAGCAGCGTGGCCAGCAGGCCGCAGCCCACCAGCAGCATGATCGGCAAACTGACCCAGGCCGGCCGCCACTCCTCCGCCAGCTGCCAACTGGCCAAGCCATTGATGACACCCATGACCAGCAGCAGCAGCGGCACGAGCACCAGCCAGGTATGCAGCGCTACCTGCTGAGAATTGTTGGGCATTGGCCTCTCGCTAGCTAACTTCACTGAAGGGGTTATCGGCAGGAAGCAACGAAACTTGAGGTGGTGGTGGCTACTCGATCTCCGCAGGGTCCCGGGCCGAGACGACTTGATTGCGCCCCTCGCGCTTGGCCCGATAAAGCGCCTCGTCGGCGCGCTTCAGTGCCTTCAGAGGCGGCTCGTCCTGCTGCAGCCGAGTTACGCCGATGCTGGAAGTCACTGCAAGTGGCTGGCCGTCGTGATCGGTAAACTCGCTCTTCTCCACGGCGTAGCGGATCCTCTCGGCAACCTCCATGGCCCTGGCCTGGCCGCTCCCGACCAGCAGAATGACGAACTCCTCGCCACCATAGCGCGCAACGCAGTCATGGCGACGCGTCTGGCGAACCAGCAGATCGGCGAACTGACACAGCACCCTGTCGCCGACCGAGTGGCCATAGCTGTCGTTGATGCGCTTGAAGTGGTCCAGATCGAGCATGAGGAGTGAACAGGGCACATCGCCCAAGCTGTCCTGGCCCACGGCATCCCGCTGCCAAGCCTGCACCTTGGCCAGATGGACTTCGAGCGCGCGGCGATTGAAAAGCCCGGTCAAAGGGTCGTGGGTGGCCTGCCGGTAGAGCCGCAGCAACAGACTGAGCTGGAAATGGTTGGCCGCTAGCGATACCACCAGCAGACTCGCCAGCAGCAGCAGGCTCTCCACACCGGGTCCGCTCAGCCAGCTGCCATCAGTAGATTGCGCGAATGCCTGCAGCGCCAACATGGCAAGGCCTGCCCCCAGCGACTCGAGCAAGGTAAAAGGGAAGACGCTGAGCGCCGCAACGAGCAGGAAGGGAATGAAACCGTAACCGATCAGGTCGTTTACTTGGTCCGCCGGTAGCATGATCAATACGAACAAATAGAACGACGCCGGCAGCGCCAGCAACATGCCGGCACTGAAGCGAATGCGGCGTATCCGTTCGTGGGCGGTATATACCAGCAGCAGCACACCCACCAAACCAACCATCAGCAGGACACGACCAATCAAAGTGTAGCGAAGCAGTTCGGTCGGTAAAGCCAGAGAATCGACGACGATCCATAGCGGCGACAGCAGCGCAAAGATGAGGCCGACCGCAAGGACGCGGCTGCGCAAGTAGCGCGCATGGGCAAAGGAGAAGTCTTTCGAATGGTGCCGATTGCTCAGTGTATCGCGAAGGGCACTCAAGCCGACAAATAGCTCATGCCCCACCTCTGGGGGTTCGGCCAATGCATCCAGACGGCGGTTCTGATAATCGCGAGGTTCTGGCGACTTACTGGCGAACATGGTAGTGCCCCGTGAGGCGGCCGCACGCGCTTGGCCGATGAGCGACGCTTGATAGCGTAAAGGGTTTTGTTATATCAGAACCTGCTCAAGGTAACGAGACGCAAAGGTTTGACATTCGACAAACATCGCGACTTTTCACCGGCATTTCGTGCAACGGCATAGCCATTATCGTTTCAACCTTACGATTGTCTGAAAGCGCCCCTCGACGGAAAAGGAGAGCCGAAAGGTGCCATGCACTCCCTCTCGGGTCACCACACGTCTCAGCGCTTCGGCGGGAAACACCACACGCCGGCCATCCAGGCTATGAGCCAGCACCTGCCCTACCCTACCTTCATAGTGCGCCAGGCAGGCCTCGGCGGAGAGCTCGATCACGACATCGATACTAGGCATGTAACGTTGATACCCCAGACCGGCCAAACGAAGGCATTCTACCTGAACCCAGCAGGCACTGGCGTCAATCCGGCGTCTCCAGCCACACGATGATTGGCGGATTAAACCTCATGAACCGAACACATGGAAGTGCAGTGGGCGCCTGGCTCCCACCGCACGATGTTACTGCTCGTTATCTCCGATCATTACGCCATTGCTTCATCGACCTTGAAGCGCTGTACCAGCCTGGCCAACTCCTGGGCCTGATCGCTCAAGGAGTGACTGGCGGCAGTGGCTTCTTCGACAAGCGCCGCGTTCTGCTGGGTCACCTCATCGAGCTGACTGACCGCCATGTTGATCTGCTCGATACCCGCCGACTGTTCGGTGGCCGCCGTTGCGATCTCGCTGATGAAGCTCGAGACACGCTTGACCCCTTCGGCGATGGTGGCCAGTTGCTGGCTCGCCGTGGTAACCAGACGCTCGCCTTCGTCGACGCTTGCCACGCTGGAATCGACCAGTTGGCGAATCTTGCTGGCCTCGGCCGCACAGCGCCCCGCCAGATTGCGCACCTCGGTGGCCACTACGGCGAAGCCGCGGCCATGCTCACCGGCCCGAGCCGCCTCTACCGAGGCATTCAGCGCCAGCAGATTGGTCTGGAAGGCGATGCCGTCGATGGCCTCGACGATGCTCTCGACGCGCCTATTGGCCTGCTTGATGCTGCCCATGGACTGCGCCGCCTGTTGCCCCACTCCGCTGGCACTGCGCGCCTGCTCGTCGAGTTCGACGGTCAACTCGCGCGCCTGGGTCGACGACTCTGCCGTCTGCCGAACGGTGGCGGTCATCTGCTCGAGGCTAGAAGCCGTTTCGACCAGCGAGGAAGACTGCTCCTCGGTACGGCTGGCCAGGTCCTCATTGCCTTGGGCGATCTCGTTGCTCGCCACGCTGACCGATTCCGCGGTACGGCGGATGTCGCCCATCATTGCCTGCAGTTTCTGCTGCATTTCGTGCATATGGGCCAGCAGGCTGGTGGTATCGCCGGCTTTCACCGGTACCCGCATGGTCAGGTCGCCCTGCACTACGCGACGCACCACCTCAGCGGCACGCTGGGGGTCGCCGCCGAGAGTCTTCACCACCGAGCGCACCACACCCAGGCTCACCAGCACGGCAGCCGAGACGATCACCGCCGTGATAGCGACCAGAATCCAGAAAAGCCGCGACACCTCGGCCAAGGCCTCACGCTCGGGCACCTCCACCACCAGCCCCCAATGCAGCAGCGGCAGGAAGGTATAGCTGCCGATCACTCGCGTGCCGGCAGCATCCGCGTAGCGGCCCACCCCGCTCTCGCCGGCACCGATGGCGGCCGCCGCCTGGGTGGCAAGCTCACGGCTCTCGCCGGCTAGCGCCGCCACCGGCGTGACCGGCATGCCGTCGGCACCCAGCAGGTAGGTATCGGAACTCCCGCCGAGGGACATCTCGGCCATGCGCTCGAACAATACGTCGAGCCGCACCGCGCCACGCACCACGCCTACCACCTCGCCGTTGCCGCCAAACACAGGCGCCACCACGTTGCTCACCTGGTTGCCGGTGGCACGCGATACCAGCGGCTGGGAGAACACCGGCTGGCCCTGAATCGCCTCGCGGAACCAGGCGCGATCCCCCACCTGGAACTCGGCGGCTTCCGCGGCGGACATCACCGTGGCACTGCCATCGAAACTCACCCCGGCCACGCCCACGCCGTCAGTGCCGACGAAGAAGATCGTATCGTAGTAGCCGCTCTGTTCGGCAAGACGCGTCAGCAGGTGCTGGAGCGGCTCGACCTCGACCTGGCGCACGGGATCGAGCCCCGCCACGAAGGCGATCTCATCCTGGCGCGCATCCAGCCACTGCGTGAAAGCGCCGGCCATCATTTCGCCGGTGCCCTGCAACTGGTTCACCGTAGCCTGAGTAAACGACTGTCGGTACTGGGTATAGACCAGCCCCGCCACCAGCATTACCGAGATCAGCACCAGCGAGACGATCATCAAAGTCAGCCGTGTGCTGAAGCCTAGTCGCTCGCGGCCTGGTGGTTGTGAAGCGTATGCCGGCCCGGCCGTTGGCTCGGTTTCGTCATCTGTTGGGTACTGCGTCAGTGTAATGGAATTCATCCCTTGCTCTCCTGCCCTGAGCCATCGGCGTGCCGCACGCTCAGGGCTGTTGTTATCGTTGTCACCGGTTGTGCAGGCAGGGGTCTGCCTGACAACGTTATCGGCCACGGCAGGGAGAAATTAAGGGAAAACCCAAGAAATTTGACAATTGTCAATTTTCTTGATTAGCCATGTCTGGCTCTTCCCGAAATCCACGTTCGGGCGGGCAGTGGTAAGGAGGCGTCAAGATTGCCAACCATGATCCCGGCAGGCATCCTGTCCTCATCGCAATCATCATGGTGGAGTGCCATGTCCTGCTCGCCCGACGCACTAGCAGCCATCTCGGAGGACTTGGCTTCAGCGCTGCCTGAGCTCCAAGCCGTCTATCTTTATGGCAGCCAGGCCACGGGGGCGGCAACACCCGACAGCGATGTGGATCTCGCCCTGCTGCTGCCCACTCGCCTGGCAGCCGAACAGCGCTGGCAGATAAGCGGTGAAGTGGCGGAAAGGTTGCGGGCCGATGTAGACCTGTTGGATCTGCGTCAGACTTCAACCGCTTTGCAATATCAGGTCGTGACCGAGGGACGGAAGCTTTGGCAGCGCGGCAACAGCAGCGATGAATTCGAGTTGATGGTACTAAGTGAATATTGGGACTTGGCCATTCAACGACGAGAGCTGATCGAAGACATCAAGCAAAGAGGCAGCGTTTATGGCCGATGAAGTACTGCTCAACAAGAGCGCGACCATCGAGCGGTGCGTGGCCAGAGCAACTACTCGCCTATGCCACTCGCTTGATTGAGCTGGCTTAGCCAGAATTCACGCTCGAGCGTATGCATTCCGAAGCGTTCAACATCGCCAGGGTATGCGCCCGCTGCTGCTTCACGGCATCGTCCAGAATCGCCAGTAGCCTGTCGTAGTCTTCCGACATCTTCTCGTCCATGCCGGCAGTCTCGAAGCGCTCGAGGGTGCTCTGCGTCTCGTCGATAAGCGCTTGTAGTGCATCGATCACGCGCTGGTAGTCGGCTTCACTCATGCGCACTGCCGCCCGAGTCGGTTTGCAGCGCATGGGAACGGGCATAGAGTCGCCGGATGCTCTCGATGGCCACGGCTTCATGCTCGTCCAGCGCCAGCAATACACCACCCTTTCCTTCCGGATCGTCCGTTGCTTCCATCAGCTCATCCGAGTAGCGCCTGAGCAAGTGATTGAGGTTCATGCGGATCATGGTCAGCTCCAGCTCGAATTCCGTCTGGAGGTTCTTCAAGCGCAGCGTCTCTCTGGGATCGTCACTGTTCTGAAGCTTGAACGTCAGCGTATCGCTGAGGAAATGCTCGGTGGCCTTCAGTTTCGGAATCAGATCCTCGACAAGCTCTCTGGTCGATAGGCTGGCTACCAATTCAGTCATGCCATGCTCCCCTAAGAAAACAGGCGCCACAAGGGCGCCTGTCGGGTCTTGAAGGCGGGGCAAGACCTGCCCCCACCCGATCAAGTCCAGATTAACCCAGCAGAGACAGCACGTTCTGCGGGATCTGGTTTGCCTGAGCCAGTACGGAAGTGCCGGCCTGCTGCAGGATCTGCGCGCGGGTCATGTTGGCCACTTCCACCGCGTAGTCGGCATCTTCAATGCGCGAACGGGCGGCAGACAGGTTGGTTTCGTTGGTCTGCAGGTTGGTGATAGCAGACTCGAAACGGTTCTGGATGGCACCGAGGTCAGAGCGCAGGTTATCAACCTTGCTCAGTGCTGCATCCAGTGCCTTGAGCGGGTCTTCGGTACGATCACCCTTGGTTACTGCATCGGTGGTCAGGTTACCATCTGCACCAACGAAGTACTGGTTGATTTGCGCATCGGTAATATTACCGTTGGCATTAACAATCAGTTCAACTGACTCTTTCTCAGCTTGAGTGAATTGGCCATCAGCAGTGATATATACATCTTCACCATTCGCCTGGACAGCAATGGTACCCGAGTTATCACCGGTGAGGATGATCGGATCTTGACCTGCTGCACCATCGCGAGATGCGGTGGTGGTAGTGGTCACTTCCAGAGAGTTGTCATTAATTGCAGTCGCAAGGTCTTCAGCCGATATTTTTGCGCTCTCAATGGTGACGTCAGTAATTGCACCGTTGCTAGTGATCTTGGAACCATCCTCCAAGGTCAAACTAGAATTACCAGCGGCTTCATCATCTGCAGCAATCGCTGCTGTCAAATTAGTCGCCGTGGCAGCATCAAGTGAACCACCAACATTATCATAAGTCAGCTCACCATCAGCAGTAATGAAAAGTGCTGTACCATTGCGGTCGGTGATCGCACCATCATCCTGAATGATGATATCTGTACTTTGCGATCCATTGGCAGTTGTATACACTGCATTTTGTGCAGTGCCTGTATTAGCATAAGCACCAGCATCAGCAGCACTAACAGCTGTCACATCATAAGTAAACCCACCAGCACCATCACTTACCAAACCATCTAGAGCGATTTCACCACTTGTTGTAGTGCCAATTGCTGTGTTCAGTGCTGCTGCGTTAGCGGCACCGTCAGTTACTTCTACCTTAACGCCTTCTTCGATCCCCTTCAGGATATCAGCAGCAGTAACCTGAGTATTCTCAGTGATCATGGAGTAGGTGCCGCCAACCTTCTCAACATTACCGCCATCGGCAATGATTTTATCGAGGGCTTCCTGATTAGCCGCGACGTTCTTTACTTCACCTTTATCGTTAACGTTAAAGCCAGCAAGCTTCAACGTATCGCGATTGATCTGCTCAAGATTGATTTCAATTCGTTCACCATCGTTAGCGCCAACCTGAATATTCAGCGTACGCTTGGTCGAATCGATAGCACCTTCATTCTCGCCAAGGACCTTGGTACCGTTAAAGTCAGTTTCCTTGGAGATACGGTCGATTTCAGTCAAGCGCTGATTGATTTCTGCCTGAATGGAATCAAGGTCATTTTGGGAGTTGGTATCGTTCTGTGCCTGAACGGTCAGCTCGCGAATACGCTGAAGGTTATCGTTAATCTGATTCAGGCCACCTTCGGCGGTCTGGGCGATGGAGATACCGTCGTTGGCGTTACGCTGGGCCTGAGCCAGACCCGCGATCTGGGAAGACATGCGGTTGGCGATGGCCTGACCGGCGGCATCATCCTTGGCGCTGTTGATGCGCAGGCCTGAGGAGAGACGCTCCATGGAGGTCTGCAGAGCGTTCTGGCTCTTCTGCAGGTTGGACTGGCCAATCATGGAAGTGATGTTGGTATTGATGACTGACATGTGTCATTCCTTCTTTTCGTTGAGGGCTCCATTGGCGGGCCCACTGAACCTTGTTGATCTGGCCCAGCATCTCGGGCCTACCTCAACGGCGCCGTTGGCCGTTACCCTGTTTAACGGCACCTGCCGGCAGGACTTTAGGGACAAAGGAAAAAAATTTTCGATTCGTGTTGACGAGGCTCGGGGCGAGGTCGGTCTGGAGCAGATTGGCATAGCACGCTGGCTGGTCGAGCCCGCGGCTCTGTGCCGTCATGCTCTTGGCAATGGCCTGCCCCGCCGGGTCGTCCTTGGCGCGAATGATGCGCAGGCCAGAAGAAAGCCGCTGCATGGCGCTCTGCATGGCTTGCTGGCTGCCACGCAGGTTGGCCTGCACGATCATCGACAGAATGTTGGTGTTGATCACGGCCACGCACATGCCCTCCGCCGGGCGCGATGGGCACCGGTGGTGGGAATATCGGCTTGACTGGGGAAAGCTTTAGCGAGGTGTCGTTGGCATTCGCTCGTTTGACGCTTCGTCAACCCGCTGCATGCAGAGGGGTTACCTGAGCGCGTGGACGCTGGGACGCCTGCCAGAGTTCATGCTTGAGTTGCATTTCCAGCCACATCTCGGCGCTAGTGCCCAACGCCTGTTCAAGGCGCAGCGCCATATCAGCAGAGATGCCAGCGCCTCCATTCAGGATGCGGGAAAGGGCAGCGCGTGTCACGCCAAGCCGCGAGGCTGCCTCGGTGACAGTGACATCTCCGATGTACTCGCGCAGTACGGCGCCAGGGTGTGCAGGATTGTGCATACGGCCCATACTTTCTCTCCTAATGGTAGTCCTGATAATCAACCAGAATGGCGTCTTCCCCTTCGAAAGCGAAGGTGAGTCGCCAGTTCCCGTTGACGGTGATTGCCCAGTGCCCGGCCAAGTCGCCCTTGAGCGAATGGAGCTTCCAGCTAGGTGCACTCATATCTTCGGGACGTTTGGCGCTATCCAGGGCTGTGAGCTGCACCTGCAGCTTCGGTGCATGCTTGGCCTGGATGCCGGCTGTAGAGCCGGTTTCAAAGAACTTGCGCAGGCCTTTGTGACGGAAGCTCTTGATCATGCGTATACTGTATAGTATCGCTACACACAATACAATGGTTTCGCTCGAGAACCGCAAGGCACCGGGGTAGCCGATTAACCCTCCGCCGCCACTCTTCTATAGATACGATAATATCTATTTTAACCATTTTTCTGCTATGATAGATATAATCATATCCCTTTATGTGTGTTTACCTATGCGCATCTCTCTACTCACCGCCAGTGACGTTCAGCACGACCTGGCCAAGGCCGTTCGCCGTCGTCGCCGCGAGCTGAAACTTTCGCGCAACGCCCTGGCCGAGCGAAGCGGTGTGCCGGCACCGACCATCAAGCGCTTCGAGAGCACCGGCCAGATTTCGCTGCGCCAGTTCCTGCTGCTATGGCAAAGCGTGGACCGGCTGGAACGTGTAGCGGCGCTTGCAGCCCCCCCACCGAGCACGCCGCAAAGCATCGAGGAGGTGCTGCGCGATGCCTGACTTCGTTCCGGCAAGGCAGCTCGAGGTACTGCGCCGACTCAGTGATGGCCGTCAAACACGCATTGGTCGGTTGGCGCAGAGTCGCCAGGGTGTGTTCTTCCAGTACGACGACGCCTACTGTCGAGAGTTTCACAACCTCTCGCCGTTTCAGCTAGCGTTCGATACACGGTTGCAAGGCGCACCGCGCCAGCCTCACCATGGCCTGCACGGCCTGTTTGCCGATTCGCTGCCGGACGGCTGGGGTCTGATGCTGATGGATCGCCTTTTTCGTCAGCACGGCATATCGCCACACGACATTACGCCAATGGACCGCCTGGCTTTCGTTGCCGAGCACGGCATGGGAGCCTTGAGCTACCGGCCCGCTTCCAAGCTTGTCGATTACACTGAATCTACCCCCTGGAGCAGCCTGGGTGAGCTTGGCGAGCAGGCCCGCCGACTCTTCGAAGGCCAAACCGACACCGTGCTCACCGCCTTGGCCCAAGCCGGCAGTTCGGGCGGGGCTCGCCCAAAGGTACAGGTGTATCTTTCACCCAATGGCACTGACCTGGCCAGCACCCACCCACGCGAGGGGTTGGGACCCTGGCTGGTCAAGTTCACTTCGAGTGCGCTGGCATTGGGCCATGAGGAGGGGCTGTGCGAGGCTGCCTACCTGACCCTTGCCCGTCATGCCGGCATCGAGACACCCGAGTGGAAACTGATTTCGCCCCCTGCAGACTCCCCGGCGCTTGCCTGGCTTGCGCTGCGACGCTTCGACTGCAGCGAGCAGGGGCGTTACCACATGAGCAGTGCCTGTGGCTTGCTGGATGCCGATTTTCGTTCGCCGTCGCTGGATTACGAAGACCTGATCAAGGCCGGCCAGGTTCTGTGCCGCCAACCTGCCGTCGGAAAAGCGCTGTTTCGTCGCGCCATGTTCAACCTCTTCGCCTGCAATCAGGACGATCACAGCAAGAACTGGGCGTTTCTACTCGATGACGAAGGCCAATGGAGCCCCACTCCCGGCTACGATCTGACCTTCAGCCCCAGCCCATATGGCGAACACGCGACGGCGTTCAAGGGCCACGGCAGAAACCCACCCCTCAAGGCCGTTCAGGCACTGGCCGAACAGGCCGGCTTTACTCGCTGGAGCGAAGCCAGGCAGGCGATAGAGAAAGTCGTGATGGCAGTCAGCGGCTGGGACGCCGTTGCGAAGGAGTTGGGTGTCAGCATCCAGACACGACGGGAAATACAGCGGCGGCTGAGCGCCATTCAGAAAGAAAACCGCCCACTGTGGGGCGGTTGAGCGCTCGAGGGGCGAGCTATCAATCCCGTCCGAGCTGGGCGTTCATCATCTCGAACTGCTGGAAGAGGTAGTCGCTGGTCTGGTTCATCTGGGCGATCATGCCATCGAGCTGGCCAAACTGAGTGCGGTAGCGAGCGATGGTGGCTTCGATGCTCTGCTCCATGCGGGTGAAACGTTCGTTAAGGCTCACGATGCGGCTCTCGGCGCCGCTGATGGCACCACCCAGGGCACCGTTGGAACCGACGAGCTGGGTAACCGTCTCGCTGATCTGGCCGGCCATGCCGCCCGTGGCGCTGTCACCGGCGAAGAAGGCACTCAGCGCTTCCTGATCGTTGGCGATCACCGAATCCAGGCGTGACTCGTCGATTTCCAAGGTGCCGTCGAGCTTGAGCGTGATGCCGATCTCGCTGAGCATGGAGAATCCGCCCTCGCCCCCCGCCACGCCACCCGCCAGCACGCCGCGCAAGCGCCCCTCGATGCTGCGTACGGCGCTGTCGCCAAGCAAATCGCCAGCCGCTCCGCTTTCGCCACTGAAGGCGGTCAACTCGCCGATAGTGCCCTTGAGTGCATTGAAAGCCTCGACGAAGCCGGTGATGGCCTCGCGCACCGCGCGGGTGTTCTGTTCAACCACTACGTTACTGCTTCCTGTCTCATTCAGGTTCAGCGTAACGCCCTGAATGGCGCCCTCTACCTTATTACTGGCACTGACGATGGGAATGCCGTTGACGATCAGCTCGGCATCGAGTCCAGGCTGGACGATATCGGTATCGCTCAGCGTGGTCTGGTTGGCCATGGCGGCAAAATCGGTGCCTATGATCGCAGCCTGCTCACCGGTGTCTTTCGACATCAGCGCCAGACGATAGCCTTCTCCATCGTTGACGATGGATGCCGTGACCGCTGCATCGGGGTCGGCGTTAATGGCGTTACGAACGTCCTCGAGAGTGCTGTTGGCGGCAATGGTGACGCCATGGTCGAGGGCGGAATCGGCGAAGGTGAGGTTGAGCGTGGCTTCGCCATCGTTGAGCGCGGTGTCGAGGCTGTCCACCCGCTGAGTGGCCAGGCTACCGGCAGCAGCCAGTTGCGACACTTCGATGGCGTACTGGCCGATACTGGCGTCTTTGCCTGCCGCCGCCTGCACGGCATCGCCACTGACAGCAGTGGATAAGCTCTGGTAGAGCGACGCGTCGTTGAGGGCGTTGGCGGCCGTTTGAAAACCGGAAAGCGCACCTTTGAGCTCGCCGTAGGCGGAGATCTTGACCTGCTGCGTCTCGATCTGGCGTTCGATGGGCTTGAGCTTGCCGCGCTCTGCCTCGTTGAGCTGGTCGAGCAGACCGTTGAGATCGAGCCCGGAGCCGATGCCGAGGGAAGAAATGCTGGCCATAAGCAACTGCCTTGTGTCGGTGTATTGACTTCCTGTTATCTCTACCTCGGCGGCTGAGCTGAAAACTTTAGCTCATCAAGTGAAAAAGTGTCTAGCCAGCTTGGCCGCCTCCATGCGGCCTTGTGGATGATTACGACTGAACCAGGCGATGCTCGCTGAGCTTGAACCCGCCCACGGCTTCGGCCAGCCGATCGGCCTGCTCCTTGAGCTGCTCGGCCGCCACCGTAGACTCTTCCACCAGCGCCGCGTTCTGCTGGGTCATGCGGTCGAGTTCGGCCACGGCGACGTTGACCTGGCCGATACCGTCGCTCTGTTCGCTTGCCGCCACACTTATCTCACCCAGCACCTTGGCCACACGGTTGACCCCGGCAACCAGTTCTTCCATGGTCGTGCCGGCCTGCTGCACCAGTTCAGTACCCGAAGCCACCTTCTGGCCGGAGGCTTCGATCAAGCCGCGAATTTCACGTGAAGCTTCGGCGCTGCGCGTCGCCAGTTGACGTACTTCGCCGGCCACTACCGCAAACCCCCGACCCTGCTCACCGGCCCGAGCCGCCTCTACCGAGGCGTTGAGCGCCAGCAAGTTGGTCTGGAAGGCGATACCGTCCATGACTTTGACGATATTGCCGATTCGCTCGGATGAGGCAGTGATCTCCTGCATGGTTGTCACGACCTGGCCCACCACTTCACCACCGCGGGTTGCCACGTCGGAGGCCGACTGCGATAGTTCATTGGCATGACGGGCCGAATCGGCGGTGTGTTCGACGGTGCTGGTGATCTCTTCAATGGTGGCCGAGCTCTGCTGCAGGCTGGACGCGGCGTTCTCGGTCCGCCGTGAAAGATCCTGGCCGCCGCTGGCGATCTCGCCGGCGGCCACGGTAACGGATTCGCTGGCGTCACGGATGGTGATCATCACGCTCTCGATTCGCGACACGAACTGATTGAATGCGGTCGCGATTTGCGCCACCTCATCACGCCCACCTTCTGGCAGACGCTGGGTCAAGTCGCCATCGCCGCTGGCGATATCCGCCATGGCATCGCGAACCGACTGCAGGCGTCGGAACATGAGCTTGAGCAGCGCCCCGAGCACCATAGCCGCACCAAGTACCACCAGCACCAGCGTTATCAACGCATTGCTCAACACGGCACGCAAGCCGGCGGTGGCCTCACGTTCATCCAGCGCCACGACCAACTGCCAATCGGTGCCGCTGATGGGCACGCTGCGCAGCCACTTGTCTCGACCTCCCAGGGCAAGGCGAACGGGGGTTCCGACGCCTATCGGGGCGGAAAAATAGTCCGCCGTGAAGGCTGACGTCAGACGCGAGGCAGGCTCGAGAGTCATCGCCGGATCGGGATGCGCCACCAAGGTGCCATCGGCGGTGACCAGGAAAGCAAAGCTGTTAGGTGTCGGTGCAATAGACCCTACGTTGCTCACGATTTCACCGATGGCAATATCGCCACCGCCAACGGCGACCAGTTGGCCGTTGACATGAAAAGGAGTAGCAATGGTGACGATCAAGCCACCGGTACTTGCGTCTATATAGGGCTCGGTGACGATGGTGCCCCCCGCTTCCACTGCTTGTAAGTACCAAGGGCGCTGACGTGGATCATAGTCGGCCGGCGGGTTCCAGCCATCGGAAAAGACCCCCCTGCCATCATCTGGAAATGCAAGGTAAGCAGATATGAATCCGCCCGAGGCCTCGAGCTGCAAAAGCGCATCGAGGGGCTCTTCACGCTGGGCCACTGGTGCAAGCGCCTCGAGCATGTCGGCACGGGCATCGATCCATTCACCGATGGCCAGGCCGTTACCATGAGCCACGGCCGACAAGTTACGTGCCACCTGCTGGTCGTTGTGATGTTGAAGGGTGAAGTAGCTGATAGCGGCATTGATGAGCAGTGCCGAAGCAATGACGGCGGCCGTGGCCAGAAGAAGGCGCAAGCGCAGGGAGGTGAGCATGGAGGACACTCGCAGTGGAAGTGGGATACGTTGCCGACCACGTCCGTGTGCCGGGTTTAACGTGTTATCGACTGCGAGCGCCTAGACTTTAGGCTAATTTTTCACTGCGCATGAATGATCACCTCGACTCGGCGGTTCTGAGCCCGCCCTTCTCCCGTCTCGTTGGTTGCCAAAGGACGGGTGTCGGCCAGGCCCACCGCCCGCAGGCGCTGCGGCTCTACGCCTGAGCGTTCCAATGCGTGGACGATGGCGATGGCGCGAGCGCTGGAGAGCACCCAGTTGGAGGGAAATTCATTGGTCTGGATGGGCCGGCTGTCGGTGTGGCCCTCCACGGCAACCTCACCGTCATGACGCTGAATCACCTCTACCAGCCGTTGGATCAACGCTTCACCATCTTCGGTGAGCTCCGCAGCAGCGGTGGGAAACAGCAGCCTGTCTTCCACGCGCAGCTTGATGCCCTCGGCGACCCGGGTTACCTGGACCCCTTCCAGGTCCGGCAGATAGGGGGCATCCGCCAGGCGTTCGTTCAAGGCTTGCTGAATGACTTGCGACGCCGCGATGGCAGGCTGTCCGACCGGCTGCATGTCGCTTGGGGGGCGATCTGTCAACACCAGAATGAAATCGCCACGCGAGGCAGACAGCGTTTCGTTGCTTGCCAGCAGCGGCTGCGCCAGCAGCAACGGCGGGCTTGCCGTCTGCTCCAGTAACGCCAGCGGGGTGGGTGCAACGAAGGCAAGCGAGGCCGCAGGAGCCGGCGGCGGCACGGCGCGACGCGGCAGCCCGGCGACGCCCAGCGCCGCCGCAATGGCCGCCTGACTCAGGCGATCGGAAACGGGCCGAGGTGCGTCGACAGCGGGCAGAGCCTGAGTTATCTCGCTGGGTAGGGGTATCGCAAAAGGCACCCGAGCGGATAGCGCTACGCTGTCCTCATCGGAGCGGCCGAAGCTGGAAAGAGTAAAAATGAGCACCATCAACGCCACCAGCAGCGTCATGATGTCAAGATACCCGATCATCCAGGCGCTATCCTGGTCGTGATCCTGGTGACTGGGCATGAGCGACTCATGGCGCATGGGGCCACGATGATCGCCACTGCTGGATTCCAGGGAACTCATTGAAACGGCGTCACCCGCTGAAGGATATGGGCGAAGTCGCCAAGCCTAACGGGTCAGGGCGACGAGTGAAACCATGAATAGCGCGATTCACGGCCCCCTGCTCGTCCTCAACGGGCACTTTCGGGCAGATCGCTATGGGAAGTCAGGTATCGGCTGGTGAAGATATCGGCCGGCTCCGCTCGCCCGGTGAGATAGCCCTGGATCAGCTCCACCCCATGGCGGCCCAGAATCTCACGCTGAGCCTCGGTCTCGACGCCCACGGCAGTCAGGCGCAGCTCCATTTCACGGGCAAGGCCGGCGACCGCCGCCACGATGGCGGCACTGCCCTTCTGCCCACTGTCCAATCGCTGCACGAAGCGGCGGTCGATCTTCAGCATGCTGACCGGCAGCTCATGCAGGAAGCCGAGCGAGGCATAGCCGGTGCCGAAATCGTTGATGGCCACCTCCCCACCGAGACGACGCAGCCGCTTGAGCACCACGGCGGCCTGATGGGGCTTGTCCAACAAAGTGCGCTCGGCGATCTCGAATCCCAACAGGCCGGGCGGCAGGCCGTGCTGCTTGAGCTTCGTGGCCACCCGCACGGGCAGGTCATGCTGCCAGAATTGCCGCGCCGAAAGATTGATGCCGATAGGCACCGGCCCGACACCGGTAACGCTCCAGGCGGCAAGCTGGGTGCATATCTGTTCCAACAGGTAGTCGTCCAACTGCGGCAACAGCCCGGCACGTTCGGCCAGGGTCACCACGCTGATCGGCGGTACGGTACCCAACAGCGGATGATGCCAGCGCAGCAGGGCCTCGGCACTGTGCAGCCTGCCGCTGGCACGTTCGAATATCGGCTGGTAGTGAAGCTGCAATCCCTCGCCGGAAACGAACGCTTCGCGCAGCGCTTTCTCGAGAGCCCGCTGCCGATCGTCCTGCAGGTTCATCTCGTTGCGGTAGAGCCGGTAGCCGTTGCGCCCCTCCTGCTTGGCGCGGTACATGGCCACATCGGCATTGTGGACCAGCGATTCGGCGCAGGTGGCGTCGTCGGGGTAGAGGCTGATGCCGAGGCTGCATCCCACATGAAACTCCTGACCCTCGAGCACACAAGGCTCGCCCACGGCTTCCACCAAGCGTCGGGCGACGCGAGTCACTTCGTCGACCTCTTCCAGGTCGGGAAGCAGCACGAGGAATTCATCGCCGCCCAGGCGGGCCAGGGTGTCGTCCTCGCGCAGGCGCAGCTGCAACCGCTCTGCCATCATGACGAGCAGTTCGTCGCCGAAAGCATGACCCAGCGTATCGTTGACCTCCTTGAAGTGGTCCAGATCGACGTAGATCACCGCCAGACGGGTCTGATTTCGATGAGCATGGCGTATCGCCAGCTCCAGGCGATCCTCAAGCAGGCGTCGGTTGGGCAAGCCGGTCAGAGCGTCATAATAAGCCAGCTTGCGAATGCGCTCTTCATTCTCACGCAGATGGGTGATGTCGCTGAACAGCGCTGCGTAGTGCGTCACCGCGCCGTTATCGTCACTGATCGCCGTGATGGTCAACAACTCGAGATAGAGCTCGCCGCTCTTGCGTCGATTCCAGATTTCACCGCGCCAATAACCGCTTCGCTTCAACGCATCCCACATTTCACGATAAAAGGCCGCATCGTGGCGTCCGGAAGAGAGTATTTCCGGGGTCTTCCCCACCGCCTCCTCGGTGGTAAAGCCGGTCATGTGGGTAAAGGCACGGTTGACGAATTCAATGCGATTGCTGGGGTCGGTGATGATGATGCCTTCCAGCGAGGAGTCGATGACCCGCTCCGCCAACTGCAGGTTTTCCCGCGACTGAGCGAGTGCTCGGTCGCGCTGTTCGAGCGCATCGCGCAAATCCTGCATGTAGAGATGCTCGGCCCCGGCTAACAGGTCACGAAAGCCCAGCAGTCCCACTACCTCCTCGGCCTCGTCCAGCACCGCCAGGTGGCGCACTCGATGATTCATCAGCAGGTCGCGAGCGGCGATGAGAGTATCGTCCTGATGAACTGTCAGTAGCGGCCGGCTGGCCAGGCCTTCAATGGCCATATTGCCCGGGTGGCGGGCAACGAATCTCACCAGATCGCGCTCTGTCAGTATGCCCAGCTCGCCATCGGCACACTTGACCACCACGGCGTCGCACTCGGAGAGTCGCATGGATCGCGCTGCCTGAGCCAGCAGTTGGCTGCCGTCGAGTACAAGGGCACGCTGACGCATTGCTGCCCGCACCTCGCGCAAACGCAGATAGGGTTCCAGGCCCTGATTCAAGGCGACGTCGGTCTGCGACAAGATGCCTTTTGGCGCTCCGGCGTCATCGACCACCAGGAAGTGGCGACGCCGCTCGGCATTGAAACGCAGTGCTGCCTCACTTATCGACGTCGAAAGATGAAGGCTCGCTACCGGCTGGCTCATGACCTGTGAAATCGGCTGACGGACGGCCTCGGGATCAGCGAAATTGATGGCCAGCGCGTCATGCTCGGACCAGATACCCAGCGGCATGCCCGCCTTCACGACGATGATGGAGCTGCACTGACGCGCCGCCATGCGTTCGGCAGCCATCCACAGCGGCGTCTCGGGCTCGCAGGTGAGAAGCCCGGTTTGCATGATGCGCTCGATGGGAAGCTCTTGGCTCATATCGTCTCGCCGGCTGGATACTGCAGCTCCTACGCCTCGTAGGCGAGAGTAGCCGCATGCTTTTGTCTGACAGCTCAGTATTGCCTCGGATGAAAATGTATCCAACTGTTACTACATTTTAGCCAGTTGGCTTAATATTGCATCAACAAATACCTCATTCCGCCCACGCTGCGACAGCATGCCGCCGAAAAAATGTCGAACAAGGGCTAAAGGTGTCGCACCATCGGCCGATATCCCTGATGGGAGAGACCGTCTAAAGACGGTCTCGGGGAACGATGCTGGCCACCAGCATCAGCAAGGACATAAAAAAGGAAAACGACATATGTCTTCGCCACTGACCGATGCTACCAACGCCTTGAGCACTTCGGCACTACACGATTTGACGCCCCGCCAGCGCAAGGAGACCGTATTGGCTTCATTGCCCAGCGCAGGTACCATGCTGGCACAGGCCGAAAGCCACGGGCTTTCACCGAGCCAGGCCGACCTGGTGGAGCCTATCCAGCGAATCAATGAAGTGTTGCGTCAGTACGGCGTGGAGTTCGAACTCAACGATACGTCGCGAGTCATTACCCGCATCGTGGATCGTGAATCAGGCGACGTGTTGCGCCAGATCCCCGGCGAGGAGGTACTGGCCATTGCCGAGCGACTGGATGAGCTGAGGGGAAGCCTGATCAGCCTCACGGCATAAGGCTCATAACCACGAGAAAAGCCGGCCAGCATGGCCAGACTCCTTACACCTGCATGTTCATGACATCCCGGTAGGCCGACACCAGGCGGTTACGAACCTGCAGGCCCATCTGGAAGGCAACGCTCGCCTTCTGCATGTCGACCATGACATCGTTGAGCTCGACGTTGGGATCGCCGGATTGGAACGCCATGGACTTGGCAGCGGAGGCTTGCTGCAGACGATTAATACGCTGGATCGAGGCCTGCAGTTCGCCGGCGAACCCACCCTGGCCCACCTGAGTGGAGATCTGCTGACCCTTGGCAACCGACCCGCCGGCCTGTGCAGCCAGGGTTTGCATCTGCGCCAGTGCCGACTGGATGGCAGGTGAACTCATTATCCGCTCCCCTCGTTTCGATGTTCGTGAATTGTTACCAGCCTGTTGCCCATTGGCCCGAAACCGACCCCGGCCGAATGTAGAGCAAGACTATCAGGTTACCTAATCTCACCAAACGACCAATTGGAAGGTAAAAAAGGGGCTTTTCCCGCCTTTGGACTGGACGGCGGCTCGCATAATAGCCTCCATCACAGTTGCGCCCCCTGCGGGGCAGCCAGAACGCGGTGAACGGATGCAGTCGATGCCATCTTCCAGCAACACCTTTCATACAGCTACTAGCGTTCCCCTGCGGAGGCGCTCATGAGCAATGGCGCCACGACGCAGGAGCGTCAGGACGCTTCTACCAACGCCTCTTCCGCGGCACTGGTAGAGCGACTCCAGCAGCAGCTGCGCGGCAACCCGATGCTTGCGATTCTGATCGGCGGTGCCGCCATGGTCGCGATCATGGTCGCCCTGCTGATGTGGGCGCGCGAACCGGATTATCGCGTCCTTTACAGCAACCTCACCGAAGCCGACGGCGGGCGCATCATCAGCGAGCTGGAAAGCCGCGGCGTTCCCTATCGTTTCAGCGAGGGCGGCACGGCCCTGCTGGTGCCCGGCGACACCGTGCATAGCCTGCGGCTTCAGCTGGCCGAACAGGGCTTGCCCCGCGGTGGCAACGTCGGTTTCGAGCTGATGGACAATCAGGCCTTCGGCGTCAGCCAGTTCACCGAGCAGGTCAATTTCCAGCGCGGTCTCGAAGGGGAACTTTCACGCTCCATCGAGTCGCTGGGGCCGGTATCGCGAGCGCGCGTACATCTGGCCATGGCGCGCTCTTCGGTATTCGTACGTGACCGTGAACCCGCCAAGGCCTCGATCATCGTCACCCTGGAGTCGGGCCGCGTCATGGGCGACAGCCAGGTCAACGCCATCGTCCACATGGTATCCAGCAGCGTTCCGGACCTGGCCGCGGAGAACGTCACCGTGGTCGACCAGAACGGTCGTCTGCTGTCACAGCCCAGCTCACAGGGCCGCGGTCTTGATGCCACCCAGCTCGACTACATTGCCGAGGTGGAGCGCTCCTTCCAGCAGCGCATCGAAAACATTCTGGCGCCGATTCTCGGCCGCGAAAGCGTAAGCGCCCAGGTGGCTGCCCAGATCGACTTTTCCCGCCGCGAGGAAACGTCCGAGCGTTTTGGCCCCAACCAGCCGCCCAATGAGGCGGCGGTTCGCAGCCGCCAGTCGAGCCTGGCCTACAATGGCGGCGACGGCTTGGCGCTGGGTATCCCCGGAGCGTTGAGCAATACCCCCCCTGGCGTGGCGCCCTCTCCTATCGAGCTGCCCACCGATGAGGACGGCGAGCTCACCGAAGAGGCTCAGCAGAGTCTGCAGGCACTCAACAATCTGCGCCAGGATGACGTGGTCAACTACGAGGTCGACCGCAACATTCAGCATATTCAACATCGCCAAGGCGCGGTGACTCGTCTGACCGCCGCGGTGGTGGTGGACTATCGCGAAGAGCGCAACGAAGACGGCGAGTGGCAGCGCGTTCCGCTCAGCGAAGCGCAAATCGCCCAGATCGAACGACTGGTACGCCAAGCCATTGGCTTCTCCCCCGCTCGGGGCGACGAGATCGAAGTCGTCAACAGTCCGTTCAGCCGCG
>NZ_JBYCKL010000032.1:0-45753 GCF_057473365.1 Halomonas sp. TH-94 | reverse complement strand
GCCGCCGTGTTCGCCGTGACCATCACCGTACAGACCGGCTCCGCCTTCCTCGGGGCGGCCATGTTCCCGGTGGGCTTCTGCATGCTCTACCTGATGGGCTTCGATCTGCTCACCGGGGTCTTCGTCCTCACGCCGCTGGCCTGGCTCGACAAGCGCCCGGGGGTGACCATCAATCGCATCCTCAAGCACTGGGGAGTGGTCTTCACCGGAAATCTGCTCGGGGCCCTGACGGTGGCTTTCCTCATGGCGATCGTCTTCACTTACGGCTTTTCCACGCCGCCGGACGCAGTGGGCGTGGCGATTTCCGAAGTGGGCAAGGACCGTACCCTGGGCTACAAGGAGTTCGGCGCCGCCGGCATGCTCACGGTGTTCATCCGCGGCGTGCTGTGCAACTGGATGGTCTCTCTCGGCGTGGTCGGGGCGATGATCTCCACTACGGTGGGCGGCAAGGTAATCGCCATGTGGATGCCGATCATGCTGTTCTTCTACATGGGCTTCGAGCACTCCATCGTCAACATGTTCCTGTTCCCCTCGGCGCTGATGCTGGGCAGCGAGTTCTCGATCATGGACTACATGATCTGGAATGAGATCCCGGTGGTGATCGGCAACCTGATCGGCGGCCTGTCGCTGACCGGCCTGACGCTGTACGCCACTCACGTCCGCACCGCGCCGCTGCGCGAAATGTGAGCAGACGGCGTGCCAGCGAAGGAAACGACGGAGAAGGCGCGCTTGCGCGTCGCCCTGGGCCAGTGTTCGGCAAAGGGGCGCAAGCCGATCAACCAGGACTTCCACGGCGCCTACCTGCCTGACGAGCCGCAGCTTTCAAACAAGGGCATCGTGGTCGCGCTTGCCGACGGCATCAGCACCAGCACGGTGAGCCAGGTGGCAAGCGCGGCGGCGGTGAGGAGCTTCATCGAGGACTACTACTGTACCGCCGAGAGCTGGACGGTGAAGACCGCAGCGCAGCGGGTGCTGACGGCCACCAACTCCTGGCTGCATGCCCAGACCCGGCGCAGCGAGTACCGCTGGGACAAGGACCGCGGCTACGTCTGCACCTTTACCGCCCTGGTGTTGAAGTCGAGAACGGCCCACGTCTTCCATGTCGGCGATGCACGGCTCTATCGGGCGACCGGAGATGGCCTGGAGCCGTTGACCCGTGAGCATCGCACCTGGGTGGCACCGGACAGAAGCTACCTCAGCCGTGCCATGGGCGTCAGCGAGCAGTTGGAGATCGATTACCTGGCCGTGCCCATCACGGCGGGCGATCGCTTTTTGCTGATGACCGACGGCATCTACGAACACCTCAGCGAAGCGCGCATGTGCGCCGTTCTAACCGAGTACGAAAACGACCTGGACGCAGCGGCTCGCGCCCTGGTGGAGGCCGCTTACGAAAGCGGCAGCGACGACAACCTCACGGTGCAGGTGGTAAGGGTGGACGAGGTGCCGCTGGGGCATGCCGGTGAGCTGCATGGGGGAGATTCGGCCTTGCCGTTCCCGCCGCAGCTGGAGCCGCGCATGTGCTTCGATGGCTATCGTATCGTCCGTCAGGTGCACGCCAGCCAACGTAGCCATGCCTTTCTCGCCGTTGACCTCGACACCTCCGAGCGGGTGCTGCTCAAGACGCTGGCCACCGAACTGAGGGAAGATCCGGCCCACGTGGAACGCTTCCTGATGGAGGAGTGGATCGCCCGGCGCATCGACAGCCCCCACGTGGTGAAGGCGTATCGCGCCGAGCGGCGGCGCCGCTATCTGTACAGCGTGACGGAATACATCGAAGGATGCACGCTGGCTCAGTGGCAGCGAGACAACCCTGCCCCAGAGCTGGAAACGGTGCGCACCATCGTCGAGCAGGTGGCCCGGGGGCTGCGTGCCTTCCATCGCCTGGAAATGGTGCATCAGGACGTTCGGCCGGAGAACGTCATGATCGATGACACCGGCCATGCCACCCTCATCGACTTCGGCTCGGTACGCGTGGTCGGAATCGCGGAAAGCCGGCCGGGGCAGGACGGCGACCTGCTGGGCACGGCGGCGTACACGGCACCGGAGTGCTTTCTCGGCGAGCCGGCCACGCCGCGCTCCGATCAGTTCTCGCTGGCGGTGATGGCCTATCGCCTGCTTACCGGAGCCCTGCCTTACGGCACGCAGGTGGCCAAGACTCGCACCCGGGCGGCACAGCATCGTCTTGCCTTCCACTCCGCACTGGCAGTGAATCGCGACCTGCCGCCATGGTTGGACGAAGTGCTGAAAAAGGCGCTGCACCCACAGCCGGAGCGGCGCTTCGAGGCGCTTTCGGAATTCACCCATGAGTTGCGCAAACCCAGCGCCATGTTTCTGAAGAAGTCACGCCCACCGCTGCTCGAACGCGACCCGGTGCTGTTCTGGAAAGGGGTTTCCGCCGTGCTGCTGGGGGTTGTCCTGTTCCTGTTGTTGGAGTAGCCCGGCGTCTTCTGGTGCATCATGGGCCAGTTCATTTCGATGAACCGGTGGGCACGGAAGCGGATCCTGGCTAGGCTGAATGAGACGCCTGCAGGCTGTGTGTGAAACCTCTCGGGCGGGCAGGATGCCCTTTCGTACGGCAAGGAGCTGACATGAGTGACCTCGAGCAGAATAGCAGCTCGCTTTCCCGTTTTACCCGGCGCGTTCTGATAACCATCGGGCTGGTCAGCCTGGTGGCGGTCATGCTGTTGTTCGCCAGCCATCTCATCGACGTGCTGCTGCTGGTTTTCGCCAGCGTATTGGTGGCCGTGGCCATCGACGGTGCCGTTCGCCTGTGCCAACGCTACCTGCCACTGGGGCGACAATGGGCCCTGGCCTTGGCTCTGACGCTGATCAGTCTGATTCTGGTGGGGATGGGGGCGCTGATAGGGCCGCGCATCGGTGAGCAGTTGCCACAGCTGATCGCCGAACTGCCCGAGGCGTTCCTTCAGCTGTTGAACAATTTCCGCGAGTTGCCCGGCATCGAAACGGCCATGGCGGAAGTCGAGGACCCGGCCCAGCTCCTGGGCGAGCCGGTGATCGACTACTTCACCAACTTCTTTTCCACCACCTTCGGCGCCATCGCCAGTTTCTTCCTCATCCTGCTGATCGGCTTCTACTTGGTGCTCAGTCCGGCGAAGTATATCGGCAATGTGGTGCTGCTGTGTCCGCCGGCAAAGCGGGAGCGGGTGGCTAGGGTGCTGTGCCTGCAGGGGCGGGCGCTGCGGCTGTGGTTGCTGAGCCGGCTCGTCTCGATGGTGTTCGTGGGCGTTTCGGTGGCGCTGGGGCTGGCCTTCCTCGGCGTGCCCATGGCCGGTGCCCTGGGGTTGATCGCCGGGCTGTTCACCTTCATTCCCTATCTGGGACCGATCATCGGGGCCATTCCGACCCTTCTGATCGCCTTTCTCGAATCGCCGCAACTGGCGCTGTATGCCCTGATACTCTATTTCGTGGTCGAGACGCTGGAGTCGAACCTGGTCATGCCGCTGGCCGCCAAGGGGCTGGTGCGCCTGCCCCCGGCCTATACCGTCATCGTGCAGCTGGCCGGGGCGGCGGTGGCGGGGGTGGCCGGCGTAATCCTCTCGACGCCCATCGCGGTGGTGGCCGTTGTTACGCTGCAGGCGCTCTACATCAACGATGTGCTGGGCGATGAAATCGAGGTGCTGGGTGAGCGCCAGGAAACCTAGCGGGCCCGGAGCGGCCCGATGCGCCAGCGCTCAGGTACGGTAGACCAGTACCGTGAAGCTACGCCCCTCGATCTCTTCGAAGTTCTTGAGCTTTTCCAGTAGGTGCTGGTCGAGCCGCTTGCCTTCATGCAGCAGCAACATGCCGCTGGAGCAGTGGATGTCCTGGGCCAGGATCATGCCCGGTTTTACCTGGCTCGTTTCCAGCGATATGACCGCTTTGCCACCGGTTTGCAGGTCCGGCGTTTTTTCGACACACAGCTTGACGAATTCCTGGCACAGCTCGGGGTCGTAGATGCGTCCTGCAAACTTGCGCAGCAGTGACAAGGCCTGCGGGCGTGGCACCTCTCGTGGCAGCACCATGCCACGCTGAAGCTCGATGAAATCCACGGCCAGCCCCAGCAGGCGTGCTCCGTAGGGAATGTCACTGCCTTCCAGGCGATCGGGAAAACCGCTGCCGTTCCAGCGCTCGCGATGGTGGCGAATGATCTTGGCCGCTCTTTTCAGCTGAGGCATCGCCATCAGCTGGTTCTCGGCGTTGATCGGGTAATGCTGGTAGGTAGCCCGCTCATGGGCCGATAGCTGCTCGGACGGGGTGACGAGCAGATGATCGTCCCAAGTGAGCTTGCCCATGTTGTAGAGTTCGGCAGCCAGTTGCAGGTCGTGCTGCAAGGTATGATCCAGCGCGTGGGCCTCGCCGAAGGCGGTGACCAGGGCACGGACCTGATCGTTCGTCTGGAGATGGCGTGGCAACCGCTGATGGAGCAGATCGGCAATCGTGCGCGCAGTCGTCACATGCATGTGAAGCAGCTCGTCGTAAGCCGTATCCAGCATTTCACCGGTCTGCTTGAGCTCTTGCTGAGTGGCCTCGATGCGTTTCTCAAGCGTGGCGTTGAGGGCGAGCAGAGTCTGGTTCTCTTCCTGCAGCGCCATCTCGCGGCGCAGCCATTCGCGCTGGGTGGCGAGATGTTCCAGCGCCTGGCGAAGCAGCAGGCGAAGATTGTCATCGTCCCATGGCTTGGGAATACAGCCGTAGACATGCCCCTCGTCGACAGCACGCAGGGCATTTTCGAGGCCGGTGGAAACATCGCTCAGCAGCAGGCGAACACAGTCCGGCCATCGTTCCTGAACGAGCTCCAGCACTGCATGGCCATCCGGGCCTGGCATGAGCGAATCGCAAAGCACCACGTCGACGGGTTCACGCTCCAGGATCGTCAGGGCGGCCTGGGCGCTTTCCGCCTTCTGGGCGCGAAAGCCCACCAGCTCCACGATCGTGGAGAGCGACGCTAGCGTTTCGGGATCTTCGATCACCAGCAGCAGTGTTGCCGGCTCGGGATTGGCCTGAGCCGGCACCGGGTCTGGCTGGCGTTGTACGTCGTCTATCGTTTCGCCTTCCATGCTGTTCCCCCCCGAGGATGACGCAGTGAGCCTAATACGGCTTTAACTGCTCTATCGGCTCAGCGGGAGAAAGCTTTAGGAGAGGCGGTGGCTCAATTTTCCAGATGTGCCAATACGGTGTCGACGCTGCTCTTATCGACCACGCCACGCTCGGTATCGATACCCACATAGCTGACCACGCCATCCTCGGCGATCAGAGCGAAACGCAGGCTGCGAATGCCCATGCCGGCCCCGCTGGCGTCCTTCTCCATACCCAGGGCACGGGCCAGATCGGCGTTGCCGTCGGCCAGCATCAGGATCGCCTGGGCATTCTGATCCTTCTGCCAGGCGCGCATCACGAAGGCGTCGTTGACCGCCATGCAGGCCAGGGTATCGGCCTTCTCAAGCACCTTGTCGGCCTTGATCACGAAGCCCGGCATATGGGTATTGGAACAGCCGGGCGTGAAGGCGCCGGGAACGCCGAACAGCACGACACGCTTGCCGGCGAAGACCTCTTGCGTGGAGGTATCTTCAGGGCCGTCGGGTCCGATCGTCTTGATGCTGACGTCGGGAATCTTGTCACCTACTGAGATGGGCATAGGGCAACTCCTTGTGTGGGCTTGCGACACTCTAGCGTAGCTCGGCGAGCTAGCCTGGGGTTTTGCGGTTTCAACTGCCCTGGTAGGCGTCGAAGACTTCCTGGCCGGTCATGTTGTGGGTGTCGTTGGCAAAGTGGTAATACTCCGGCTTCTGGTCGATGAATATCTGGCTGTCGAAGTTCCAGGCTTCGCCGCCGTCAACCAGTCCCACCGGCACCGCATAGTGGTCGCCCGTCTTGAGGCGGTAGAAGAGGTGGGTGCCGCAGCGCTTGCAGAAGCCGCGTTCGGCCCACTCCGAGGAAGCGTAGATCGACACGTTGTCCTCGCCTTCGATTTCGACCTCGCTGACCGATTCCAGCGCGAGTAGCGGCCCGCCACCCCAGGTGCGGCACATGCTGCAATGGCAGGCACCGACATTTTGCTTGTGGGTGGCTACCGCCACTTTCACGGCACCGCACAGGCAGCTGCCGCGCGCATTCATTCCGTCCTTCATGGTTTCCTCCTGTAGCGCAAGGCGAAAGATGTCTCTGACCCCAGCAGTTTAGACACATCCGTGCCACGCGACTCGTTCGCTTTCCACGCTGGCAGGCCAAACGAGGGGGGGCAAAGGAAAGCCGGCGGGAGGCTAAGTTTGCTAGGGTATGTAGAGCGAAGAAAAGTGAGAAAAGGAGCCGCTTTGAAGCGAAGGATCAAAATCAGGCTGATCGGTGCGACTGCGCTGGTGGTCGCAATTCTGTTTGCGATAGGCGGCGTCATACTTTCCAATGCCACCCCCAAGCCCAAGCGCCTGGTCGAGCCTGTGGTGGTCGATTACGGTGTCGGCGACCCGCGCTTCGTCAGATCGCTGCAGCACATCCTTCCCCACCCCATCGTCGCGGGCAATGCCATCGAGCATATCGAGGGTGGCGAAGCCATCTACGCCGCCAAGCTCGAGGCGATCGAGGCGGCGCAGAGCACCATTAACTTCGAAGTTTTCGAGTTCTTCGGCGACGAGGCGGCGGCGGCGTTTGCCGATGCCTTGTCCGAGGCGGCAGAGCGGGGCGTGAGGGTGCGTGCACTGCTCGATTACGTAGGCTCCATGCCGGCCGAGGAGGAGCACCTCGAGCGCATGGAAGAGGCCGGTGTCGACGTGATCCGCTGGCGTGAGCCGGCCTGGTACCAATTACCCCAGTTCAACCACCGAACCCACCGCAAGCTATTGCTGGTCGATGGTGAGATCGGCTTCACCGGCGGTGCCAACGTGACCGACAGCTGGCTACCCGAGGATGACGAACCGGGCTACCGTGACCATCACTTCCGCGTCACCGGCCCCGTGGTAGGCAACATGCAGGCCGCATTCGCAGAAGTCTGGCTTGAGGCGAGCGGTGAGTTGCTGCATGGCGATGCCTACTTCCCCGAGCTCGAACCCCAGGGCAATCTGGCCATGCAGATGGTCAGCAGCAAGCCCCGTGAAGGCATGCACCGCATCCGCATGATGTTCAAGTATGCAGTCGCTGCTGCCCAGGAGCGCATCACGATCTCCTCGGCCTATTTCTACCCCGACCCAAGCTCCCTCGATGCGCTGGCCGAGGCCGCCAGGCGCGGCGTAGAAGTGCGTATCCTGCTACCTGGCGATAGCATCGACTACGGCTTCGTTCGGCAGGCTTCCATCAATCGCTGGGGGCCGATGCTGGAAGCGGGCGTAGAGATCTATGAGTACCAGCCGGCCATGTATCACGCCAAGCTGATCAGCGTCGACGACCGCTGGGCCAGCATCGGCTCCACCAACATCGACAACCGCTCGTTTCGCATCAACAAGGAGGGCAACCTCAACGTCTATGATGAGGCCTTCGCCCGCTACGTGCGCGGCCTGGTCGAAGAGGACCTGGACGCCGCCGACCGCTATACCCTGGAACGCTGGGAGGAGCGGCCCTGGCACAAACGGCTGGCGGGGCGGGTGAGCATGATCGCCGGGGCACATTATTGAGCGTCGGGGTCACCGGCGACGAAGGCGCGACGGTGAAAGTCCGCCGCTGCCCTGGCTTCGGCAACGCCGATGAACCCGGGCTCGGGGGCGGCTGCGCCGGCCAGGACCTCCAGTACCGTTCTCACCCCGCGTGACAGCGAGAGCAGGTGATAGCCGCCTTCCAGCACGAAGACCAGACGTCCTTCGCAGTGCCGTTTGGCCAGCCTCTGCAGCATGCTCGTCATGGCGGCAAAACCCTCGTAGGAGACGTTGAGCGCAAGATCGAACGGGTGGGGGTCGAAGCCGGCCGAGACCAGGATCAGGTCCGGTTGGAACCAGTCCGCAGCGGGGATTAGGATCTCCTCGAAGGCTTGGAGGTAGGCCCGGTCGCCTGCTCCTGCAGGCATGGGCACATTGATGGTAGTACCTTCCCCTAGGCCTACACCGACATCCTCGAGATTGCCGGAGCCGGGATAGAAGGGCGAGCCGCGATGAATATCGAACAGCATCACGTCGGGGTCGGCCCAGAAGATGTCCTGGGTGCCGTTGGCGTGATGGGCGTCCCAGTCGACGATCAAAACACGCTCGCAGCCAAGCTCGGCCCTGGCATGGGCCGCAGCCACCGCCACGTTGTTGAACAGGCAGAAGCCGCGGGCGCGGACGGGCTCGGCGTGGTGGCCGGGAGGGCGCACCAGGGCGAAGGCGCTTTGGCTGCGTCCCTGCATGACGGCTTCCACCGCGGCGATGGTCGTGCCGGCGGCGACCTCCGCTGCATCGACGCTGCCGGGAGAGACGGCGGTGGTGTCGACATCGAGCCAGGCATTCTGGCCGCGCAGATCAAACACATGGTCCAGGTAGGAGCTGGTATGGACGCGACCCAACTGCTCGCGGGTGGCTGCCTTTCCCGTTTCGAAGGCAACACCGGGCACCGGTTCGAGTTCCAGCAAATGATGAATGGCAGTTAGCCTTCCGGCATGTTCCGGGTACACCCAGGGAACCTTGAGTGCCGAGAGTAGCTCGCGCACTCGTCGGTCCATGCGGCCGGGTAGGAAAGGTGCGTCGGAGTCGGGCTGGTGGTTGAGAACTCGCTCGTCATAGAAGGCGATTACGCTGTTGGGTTCGGCCACTTGCTGCTCCAGAGCTGGGTCAGGGTTCTTTCCCAGCATAGTGCCTACTGAGGCAGCTAGCCGCGTGAATCCCGGGCCTGCTCCTGAAGCAGCTCGCGCAGCGCTGCGGCGGCGGCTGAAAGCGGGTGACGGTGGCGCATGACGATACCTAGCGGCCGTTCGACCTCGGGTGCCGTCAACGGACGGTAGTCGATACCGTCGGTGGCGATCTGCCTGAAGCTCAACTCAGGCAGCACGCTGATGCCCAGCCCGGCGGCGACCATGCGGCCCACGGTGGCGATCTGGCTGGCGTCGCAGAGAATGTCCAGCGGTGTTCCCACGTCGGCCATGATGCGGTCGATGTCCTGACGCGAACTCGAAAGACGGCTGATGCCGATGAAGGGGTGACCGGCCAGTTGCGCCCAAGCCACCCTCTGCTGCTCGAGCAACGGGTGGCCATGAGGGCAGACCGCCACGTAGCGATCCACCAGGATCGGCTCGAAGGAGAGCTCCTCGGTATCGTGCGGAGCCACGGAAAGGCCCAGGTCGGCGCGGCCCTCGCGCACCATCTGGCTGACCTGTTCGGCCAGCACGTCGTGCAGGCTCAGGTTGATACGCGGATAGCGGGCGCGAAAGGTGGCGATCATGCCCGGCAGCAGCCCCGCCGCCAGGGTAGGCAGGGCTGCCACGGTGACCTTGCCGCGCTGCTTTGAAAAACGTTCCCCCAGATCCTCGAACGCTTCCGACCAGTCATTGAGAAGCCTGACGGCTACCGGCAGGAAGGCCTTTCCCTCGGGTGTCAGGGCCAACTGCCGTGTGGTACGCGAGAACAGTGCACCGCCTACCGCCTCTTCCAGCTTGCGCAGGGCAATGGAGATTGCCGGCTGGGAAAGGTGAATGCGCTCACTGGCTTCGGCCAGGCTGCTCGACTGGGCCACGGCGACGAAGGCTTGCAGCTGTTTTATGTTGGGCTTCATTTAAAAAGTAAAACACATTTTAAAAACAATTCAATATACAAAATTAATGCGTCTCTCCAAGCTGCTTCATGGGGAAACCCACATTCGCTACGACAAGAACAAGCCCGCTAAGCCGGGCCAAGGAGCCACTCATGAAGCCAACTCTCAAGACGTTGCTGGCGGCCGCCGCCGGCGCTGCCTTCCTCACTGCGGGCATGGCACAGGCCAACGAGCGCCTGCTGATCGGTTCGACGTCCAGTTCGTCGAGCCACTACGGCTACTTCGTTGCCGTCAATCAGATCATCAACAGCCAGGTCGAGGGCGTGAGCGCCTCGGTCGCCGAAACCGGTGCCACCGTCGACAACCTGCGTCGTCTGGGCCGCAACCAGATCGATATGGGCCTGGTCACCACCAATACCGGCTACCACGCCTATGCCGGCCAGGAGGATTTCGACGGACGCCCGGTTGATAGCCGCCTGCTGTGGGTCTACACCGTGGCGCCCCAGAACGTGGTGATGCGCCAGGATGCCGGCGTCTCGACGCTAGATGATCTCGAAGGCGTACGCTTCAATCCCGGTATCACCGGCTCTGCCACCGAGAAGACCACCGAGGCGGTGATGCGCACCCTGGGCATCTCGCCCGACTACGTACGCGGTTCCACCACCGACATCGTCGATGCGATGAAGGATGGCCGGGTGATGGGTTCGGCCAAGTCAGGGGTCGGCAACCGGCTCGACGGCTCGAGCATGGATATCGCCACCTTCACCCCGATCAGCGTGATCTCGCTCACCGACGAGCAGGCCGATACGCTGCGTGAAGAAATGCCCGATATCGCTATCGTCGACGTACCCGAAGGTGCCGGCGACGGCATTGCGGCCTATACCACCTGGGCCTTCGGCGTAGCGGTGCACGCTCACCCGGACCTCGACGAGGAGACCGCCTACCGCATCGTCAAGGCGGTGATGGAAAACCCCGAGCCTCAGGCCAACGCCTTCTCTGCCGTGCGTGATGCGGACCTGGCACAGATGACCCTGGAGGTCGGCACCGTACCGCTGCATGCCGGCGCGGCGCGCTACTTCGAGGAGCAAGGACTCGAGATTCCCGATTCCCTGCGGCCCGTCGAATAACCCTCGAAGGTGATTGCCATGCGCGAGCATATGACCAAGCTGCTGGCCCTCGCACTGGGGGGGCTGATCCTCTACACCTCGGCGACCGGCCCCTTCGAGAGTCTGGTTCAGCGGAGTATCTTTCTTGCGCTGGTAATCCTGCTGGGGTTCACGCTCTATCCGCTGGGTGCCGGCAAGCGCTGGCGCCCGCTGGGGCTTGGCGTCGACCTGACGCTTGCCGTCGGCGTGGTGCTGGCCTGCGGCTACGTGGCGACGAACCATGAGCGGATTCTCGTCGAGCTGCCCTGGGCCACGCCGCGGGACATGCTGTTCACCGGCGTGCTGCTGGTGGCGGTACTGGAGCTCTCCCGGCGCGCCATCGGTGTGATCTTCCCGCTGCTGGTGCTGGCGGGGCTGGCCTATGCCTGGCTCGGGGCGGCCATTCCCGGGCCGCTGGGGCATCGCGGCTTCGACCTCTTCTACATCACCGAAACGCTCTATCTCGGCGATCTGGGGGTGTGGGGCATGCTGGTGGGCGTGGCCGCCACCACCATTGCCGCCTTCGTGCTGTTCGGCTGCCTGCTGCTGCACACCGGCGGCGGCCAGACCTTCATGGACCTGGCGCTGCGCATCAGCGGTCGCTCGCCGGGCGGTGCCGCCAAGGTGGCCACCGTGGCCTCGGGGCTGTTCGGCATGGTCAGCGGCAGCGCCGTGGCCAACGTGGCGACGACAGGCAACTTCACCATTCCGATGATGAAGCGGCTCAAGTACCCGGCACCCTTCGCTTCGGGGGTGGAGGCGGTGGCTTCCACCGGTGGCCAGATCGCGCCGCCGATCCTGGGCGCCGCGGCCTTCATCATGGCCGAGATCCTCGGTGAGAGTTACCTGCGTATCGCACTCGCTGCGCTGCTGCCGGCGATCCTCTTCTATCTCGGCGTGTTCCTGACCATTCATCTGGTGGCACGGCGGCGCAACCTGCAGGTGGTGCCCGATGATGAGCTGCCGAGCTGGCCCGAGGTGCTGCGTCCGGAACGGATCATTCCGATCCTGGCTGCGCTGGGCGGGCTCTTCTACGGCGTGCTGTCGGGACGCTCGATCCAGATGTCGGCCTTCTACGGCATTCTGATGACGGTGCTGACCTTCGTGCCCTTCGCCTTGCTGGCGCGCAGGCCGCTGCGCGAGATCGCCGGCAAGCTGCTTGCGGGGCTGATCGACGCCGGCAAGGGCATGGTGATCATCGGCGTTCTGCTGGCCGGGGCGCAGATGCTGGTGGCAATGATCGGCATGACCGGTATCGGCGTGACCCTGGCCAGCCTGATCGTCAATGTGGGCGGTGAGTCGCTGTTCCTGGTGGCCTTCATCGTCGGCGGCGTGTGTCTGATCCTGGGCATGGGCATTCCGACTACGGCGGCCTACGTGCTGGTGGCCTCGGTGCTGGCGCCGGCGCTCACCACCATCGGCGTCGAGCCGCTGATCGCCCATCTGTTCGTGTTCTACTTCGCCACCCTGTCGGTGATCACGCCGCCGGTGTGCGTGGCGGTATTCGTTGCGGCGGGCATCGCCGGGACCAATTGGCTGCCGGCAGCGGGGGAGGCGGTGCGCCTGGCGGCGGCGATCTACGTGATTCCGTTCCTGCTGCTGATCTATCCGGCCCTGGCGGGTTTCGGCAGTGCGGTCGATATTCTGCTGGCCAGCTCCCAGGGCGTGGTCTTCGTGCTCGCCTTCGCCTCGCTGATGTCGCGAGTGGCGATCACCGGCAACCGGCTGCTCGATATCGCGGGGCTCGTACTGGTGGTGGGTCTGGCGCTCATCCCCGGCTGGCTGACGACGGCCGGTGCGCTGCTCGTACTGGTGGCACTCTACGCCCGGCGCCGCCAGCGCCTGACTGCCGAGACAAACTGCGAGAAGACATACGCCGGGAAGACATCGAGCGCCCCAACCATGCCTGCCAAGGAGACCCACTCATGACCTTCCTGTTGGGCAGCGGGGCCGGCTTCTCCGGCGATCGTACCGATGCGGCCATTCCGGTGGTGGCCGAGCTGATCCGCCGCGGTCAGCCTGCCGCCTTGCTCTTTGAGACCCTGGGAGAGCGCACCCTGGCGGCAGCCCATCGCGCCATGCGTGACGACCCTGCGGCGGGCTACGAGCCGCTACTGGAAGAGCTGCTCTCGCCGGTACTCGACGACTGCCTGCGCCACGGCATCGCCATTCTGGGTAACTTCGGTGCGGCCAACCCGGACGGCGCCTGCCGGGTGGTGGCGGAGCTGGCCGCAAGCGGCGGGCGGGGTGACGTCAACATCGGCCGGGTCCACGGCGACGACATTCGCGCCCGCCTCGGTGAGCTGGACTTGCGGCGCTGGGAGGCGGAGAGTCGCGAGCTGCCGGGCGAGGAGGCGCTGATTTCGGCCAACGTGTATCTGGGGGCGGCGCCCCTGGTCGAGGCGCTCGAACTCGGCGCCGAGGTAGTGGTTTCCGGCCGGGTGGCCGACCCGGCGCTATTCCTGGCGCCTCTGGTGCACCATTTCGGCTGGGCCTGGAACGACTGGGACCGCCTGGCCGCCGGCATGATGGCCGGTCATCTGGGTGAGTGCGGCGCCCAGGTCAGCGGGGGCTACTTTGCCGACCCCGGCTGCAAGGATGTGCCGGGCCTGGCGCGAGTCGGCTATCCGATCATCGAAGTGGAAGAGGATGGCAGCCTGGTAGTGACCAAGCCCGCCGGAACCGGTGGCATGGTCACCGAGCGTACGGTCAAGGAGCAGCTGCTCTACGAGGTGCACGACCCGGCCAACTACCTGACGCCCGACGTGGTGGTGGATCTTTCCGCCGTGCGGGTGGAGGAGATCGGACCCGACCGGGTGGCGGTAAGCGGCATTCGCGGCAAGCCTGCGCCGCAACGGTTCAAGACCACCGTGTGCTACGAAGGCGGTTGGCAGGGCGAGGCGGAAATTTCCTACGCCGGGCCCAATGCGCTGGCACGGGCGCAATTGGCTGCCGAGATTTTGCGCGAGCGGCTGACGTTCCGGGCGCCGCCCGAGCTGCGCTCGCGGCTGGATATCGTCGGGCACGCCAGCGTTTTCGACAGCGACGCCGGCGACCTGCAGCGTACGGCGCCATCCCCGGCCGGCGGCGACTACCGCCTGCGACTGGCCGTGGAGCACGCCGAGCGGCGCTGGGTGGAACGTGCCACCCAGGAGCTGTTGGCGCTCTACTGCGCCGGCCCGGCAGGGGGCGGGGGGGTGCGTCGCCAGTTCCAGCGGCGGGTATGCACGGCTTCCTACCTGGTCAAACGCAGCGACGTGGAAGCCTTCGCCACGCTGTTCGATACCACTCTTTTCGAGACGAAGATGGCCAACGAAAGGAGAGTTGCCCATGGCACACGTTGAAGCGAACCTGGGCGCAAGCCCTGTGGAGGGCTCGATGCCCCTTCATCGCCTGGCCCATGCCCGTGCCGGCGACAAGGGCGACCGGCTCAATCTGGCGCTTTTCGCCTACGACCCTCGCCACTACGAAACGCTGGTCGAGCAGGTCACCGAGGAGCGAGTGCTGACGCTGTTCGCGCACCGCGGCGCCAGCGGCGTTCGCCGCTACCTGATGCCGAGCCTTTCGGGGATGAATCTGGTGATCGACGACGTGCTGCAGGGTGGCGTCAACGGGGCACTGAACCTGGATGGCCACGGCAAGACGCTCTCTTATTTGCTGCTGGGCATGAGCGTAACGCTCGAGGGCAAGTGACGACCAAGAAAAAGGCCACCCGTAGGTGGCCCGATGTCACTTCATCCAGCACTATGCCTGGGCCTTGACCTTGTTCTGCTGCTTGGCGGCGCTGCGCCGCTGGGCCAGGCTTTCCACCTTGCGCTGCTTCTCGTAGAGGAAACGCAGCACTTCCTGGCGGTAGTGGTTGTAGCGCGGGTCGTCGGCCAGGGCGATGCGGTCGCGGGGGCGTGGCAGGTCGATATCGAGTATCTCGCCGATGCGCGCCGAGGGACCGTTGGTCATCATCACGATGCGGTCCGAGAGCAGCACCGCCTCGTCGACGTCGTGGGTGATCATGATCACGGTGTTGCCCAGTTCGTCCTGAATGCGCATCACCTCCTCCTGCAGGTGAGCCCGGGTCAGGGCGTCGAGTGCGCCGAAGGGTTCGTCGAGGAGCAGCACCTTGGGCTCCATGGCGAGTGCTCGGGCGATGCCCACGCGCTGTTTCATGCCACCGGAAATCTCCGCCGGGCGCTTGGCCAGCGCATGGCCCATGCCCACCATCTCCAGATTCTTGACGATCCACTCGTGGCGCTCGGCCTTGTTCTTGGTGCGCGCACAGGTCTTGTTCACCGCCAGGGCCACGTTCTCATAGACGGTGAGCCAGGGCAGCAGCGAGTGGTTCTGGAACACCACGCTGCGGTCGGGCCCCGGCGAGTTGACTTCCTTGCCGTCGAGGATCACCGCACCGGAAGTGGATTCGATGAGCCCGGCGACGATGTTGAGCAGGGTGGACTTGCCGCAGCCGGAGTGGCCGATGATGGAGATGTATTCGCCACGCTCCACGGTCAGGTCGATGCTCTTGAGCACCTGGGTTTCCACCCCCTTGCCATGGAAGGTCATGTCGACGTTCTCGATGCTCAGATAACGGTTGCTCATGTTCTTTCTCCTCAGCCTTGGGCGGTGCCGCGGGTGACGCGATTGCCGATGAAGGCGACCAGGCGGTCGAGGGCGAAGCCGACGATGCCGACGTAGATCAGGGCGAGCACGATGTCGCTGATCATCGAGGCGTTCCAGGCGTCCCAGATGAAGAAGCCGATACCCACGCCGCCGATCAGCATCTCGGCGGCGACGATGGCCAGCCACGACAGGCCGACGCCGATGCGTAGCCCCGAGAAGATGTACGGGGCGGCGGCGGGCAGCATGATGCGGGTGAAGTACTCATAGCCGTTGAGGCGCAGCACCCGGGCCACGTTGCGGTAGTCCTCGGGGATGATGCGTACCCCCACCGAGGTGTTGATGATGATCGGCCAGATGGCGGTGATGAAGATCACGAAGATCGCCGAGGGAGCGCTGTCCTGGAAGCCGGCCAGCGAGATCGGCAGCCAGGCCAGCGGCGGAACGGTGCGCAGCACCTGGAACACCGGGTCGAGGCCGCGCATGGCCCAGGTCGATTGGCCGACCAGCACGCCCAGGCTGATACCGGCGACCACCGCCAGTGAGTAGCCATACGCCACCCGCTCGAGGCTGGCGAGGATCTGCCAAGCCATGCCCACGTCGTTGCCGCCGTAGTCGTAGAAGGGATTGACGATCAGATCCCAGGTATCGCGCAGCACCTGTGAAGGGGCCGGCAAGGCGGCGCCCG
Source organism: Halomonas sp. TH-94 (assembly GCF_057473365.1). Taxonomy (NCBI): domain Bacteria; kingdom Pseudomonadati; phylum Pseudomonadota; class Gammaproteobacteria; order Oceanospirillales; family Halomonadaceae; genus Halomonas; species Halomonas sp. TH-94. The sequence goes on along the minus strand of NZ_JBYCKL010000032.1, from coordinate 29,667 downwards.
GGGTCGAGCAGAGGATCTCCCATACCGCGACCAACAAGGCCATGATGACCACCGGTGGCACTACCTTCTGAATCAGCATGTGCTGCAGGCTGCTGAGGTCGGGAACCCAGCCGAGCCGGGCCGAGCGGGACATGCTGTCGCTACGTTGCACTGTGCTCATGATACTGTCTCCTTCCTATGCGGTGCGTTGGCGCTTCAGGCGAGCCGCTTGATCTCGAGGCTGTCGAGATAGGCCTGGGGGTCTTCGGGATCGAAAGTCTTGCCGTCGAAGAAGGTTTCCACGCCGCGTGAGGTGGAGTCGGGAATGTCGGCGGCGTCGATGCCGAGGGCCGCGGCCGCTTCACGCCACAAATCCTCACGATTGACCTGCTCGATAAGCGCCTGGCTGTCGAAATCCTGGGGCAGGTAGCCCCAGCGCTTGTTCTCGGTGAGAAACCACAGGTCGTGGCTCTTGAACGGGTAGGAGGCATGATGCTTCCAGTAGCGCATCATCTGCGGATGGTCCTCGATCACCAGGCCGGTGCCGAAATCGAAGTTGCCCTGAATGCGATCGATGAGGTCGGCATAGGGGGCATGGATCCAGCGCCGACGGGAGCAGATCTGAGCCATCTCCTCGTGGTTGGCCGGGTCTTCACACCACATCTGCGCCTCCATGATCGCCATCATCAGTGCCTTGGTGGCGTTGGGGTTGGCTTCGACATAGTCGGAGCGCATGGCAAACGCCTTCTCGGGATGGTCGTTCCACAGCTCGCCGGTGGTGTTGGCGGTGTAGCCGATGCCCTGATTGATCAGCTGATGGTTCCACGGCTCACAGACGCAGAAGGTGTCCATGCTGCCGACACGCATGTTGGCCACCATCTGCGCGGGGGGCACGGTAATGGTGGAGATGTCCCGATTCGGGTCGATGCCGCCGGCAGCCATCCAGTAGCGAATCCACATGTCGTGGGTACCGCCGGGGAAGGTCATGGCGGCGTTCACTGCGTCGCCGCCGCTACGTTTGGCGGCGATCGCCTGGGCGAACTCGCTGGTATCGAGACGCACCTCGAGGTCGGCATGCTCGCTGCCGACCGAAATACACTGGCCGTTGAGATTGAGACGCGCCAGGACGCTCATGGGCACCGGCCGGTTGTTCGGGGTAATGGCGCCGGCGCTCATCAGGTAGGGCATGGGCGTGAGAATGTGGGCGCCGTCGATGCCGTTGCGCTGCGAGCCGAGCACCAGGTTGTCCCGGGTGGTGCCCCAGGAGGACTGCTTGAGTACCTCCACGTCGCTCATGCCGTGGGCGGCGAAGAAACCTTTCTCCACCGCGACGAACAGCGGAGCGGCATCGGTCAGGGCAATGAAGCCGAGCTTGGCCGAGGTGGTTTCCGGGTTGCCGCTGGCGAAGGCCCAGCTGGCCGGTAGGCTGCCGAGCAGGGCGGTACCGCCCACGAGGCTGGCTGTCTGCTTGAGAAAACGGCGGCGGTCGAGTGTATGGCCCTTGCGTGTCTTGTTCATTGTATGGCTCCCAGAGAAAGTGGCTGACCAAGAGAAAAAACGGCGCCTGCCCTGATTCGCATGACGATGTCATGGGAATCCGGGCAGACGCCGTTGTCTGGTCCTGATGCTGCATGGAAGCGCTGAACCGTCGTTGACTCAGCGGACGATCAGCCATTGCAGCTTGGGTGCCATTGCGCCTGTTTTGTTTAAAAACTATAAATAAATCAAAAAATTGAATTGCTTTGCGTGATTCGAGTCAATTTCCCGTTCGTCGTGCTGAGCGCCCTGAAGGTGCGTCACGGTTGTGCATTGCACCATTGCCGTTCGCGCTCGTGACGGGCGCTACGGTGTCGCTTTCAGCGCTGGTGGCGCGAGAATGTCGGACAGGCCGAGTAAGGTCTGGGCGATCTCGGCCATACCCTTGCTCTGATCCATTGCCATCTTGCGCAAGAAGGCATAGGCCTGCTCTTCGGTCATTTGCCGGTGCGTCATGATCACCCCCTTGGCGCGCTCGATCAGCTTCCGCTCGCGCAGCGCCCGGCGTGTGTTTTCCAGCTCGTCGCTCAGGCTCTCCAGGCGGCCAGCCTGGGCGCGCATCAACTCTACCAGCGAGCGGTTGAGTGAAGAGCCCACCACGCGGGCGGTTACCTCGCCAAGCTCCTGGGTGGCGCTGCCCCCGAATAGCTCCACCAACTGCTGGCAGACCCCCGGCGAAGCCTCGTCCAGCTGTTTGCCCAGCTCGCCCTGGCAGGACAGGCTGCGGCGGGCGTCGAGCGTCTTGGCCAGGCACAGGCTCGACAGCTCACCAATCAGGTAGGCCTCCACTCGCTGCATGGCGTCGATACGGCGGGTGGTCAGTTCGTACCAGGTTTCGCCCAGGGTAGTGGCGCTCTCTGGCAGCGTCGTGTCGCCGCAGGCCATTTCGCGCAGCTGCTGGATACCGGCCAGAGTGCGGGCGGGCATTTCGTGCTGCCACTGCTGACGACCCTGTGCAGTGGTGAACTCGAGACAGATATCGAAGCAGCGCTGCTGGGCGTCGATCAGATGCAGCAGCAGCTGGCGGTGGGCATCGTCGAACTCTCCGGAGGTGAAGCCGGCGGCGCCGCAGGCACGCTCCTGGCCGGCCAGTTCCTTGCCTTGCATGAGGTGAAAGATGGCCACCAGAGCGAGCGTGACCTCAGGGTCGCCGGCGGTATCGGCCACCTCGAACACGACCGATAGCAGTGCACTGATCAGCTGGTTATAGGACTGCGTTGCGTTATCCGGACTGGTCTGCAGGGCTTCGATCGCGCTGCGCAGCGTTTGCAGCCCGTCGAGTGCATGCCAGACGAAGGCGATGCGCTTGAGCAGGCGGGCGTTGGTGGCAGGACGCCCGGCGGTATCGCCCAAGGCTTCGAGGCTGGTCCACAACGCCCGCTCGGTTTCCAGGCACTCTGCGATACGCTCGTGACGACGCTCGGCGAAGCGCCGGCCCTGTGAGGCCAGATAGACGTTCGAGGCGCCGCGCTCCTTTTGCAGGGCATGGACGAAACGGCTGATGTCGCCGACGATGTCGCAGGCGGCGGTGAGGTGTTCGAGATCGTCGATTTCGCAGCGTTTGGCTGCCAGTAGCAGGCGTTCGGCAGGTGTCATGGTTCACCTCATGCTCACACGATGACCGCCGCCTCGAGGGCGGCGGCCAGATTGGGCAAGCGTCGTGGCAGCCAACTGCTACGACACCTGCGATCAGCGCAGCGACAGCGCGCCGGCGCCGGTATCCTCACCTACGGCATCGCGGTAGGCTTCCGCTTCGACCGCTTCCACTTCGTCGCTGAAGCGCACCAGCAGCGCACAGGAGGCCAGTACCAGTACCACCAACCCTAGATAGAACAGGCCCTGCTGGTAGGTAATGGCTTCACTGCGAAACAGGAAAGCGGCGGCTACGGCCCCCACGTTGCCCCCGGCACCGACGATTCCCGCCACAGCGCCCAAGGCCTTCTTGTTGATGAACGGGACCACCCCGTAGGTGGCGCCTTCGGCCATCTGCACGAACAGGCTGAAGACCAGCATCATGCCGATGGCGTAGGAGAGCACGTGCATCTGCGAGAAGGCCACCAGGGCAAGCCCTTCACAGATCAGCGCGATGAACAGCCAGCGTACCCGGCCCTTGAGCCCGCCGTTCTTGGCGAACAGGTCGGAGAAGATGCCGCCCATGGTGCGGGCGAAGACGTTCATCAGCCCGAACAGCCCGGCGATCATGCCGGCGGTGGCCAGCGTCAGATCGAAATGGTCGAAGAAGTAGATGGCGGCGATGTTGTTGATGGTCAGCTCGACCCCGAAACAGATGGCATAGACCACGAACAGCGCCCATACCCGAATGTCCTTGGCGGCGGCGAGGAAACTCTTGCCGGCACCGTTCTCGCCGCCGGCCGGTGGCAGCTCGCCGCGTTCGCGCAGCTCATCGAAGTTGCCGTTGGGCGCATCCTGCGTGAACAGCCAGTAGCCGATACCGGTAAAGAACATCACCACGCCGGGCACTACCATGGCCAGACGCCAGCCCAGCGTCTCGCTGACGCCCAGCATCAACAAGCCGGAGAAAATCAGCGGCATCACGATTTGCGTGGTACCGCCACCCAGGTTGCCCCAGCCGGCGCTGGTCGCGTTGGCCGTGCCCACCACATTGGGAGCGAACATCATGGTGGTGTGGTATTGGGTGATCACGAAGGAGGCACCGATGGCGCCGATGGCCAGACGTGCCAGCAGAAAGGTCTCGAAGCTATTGGCGAAAGCGATACTGATCACCGGAAACGAGCCGAGTATCAGCAGGCCGGTGTAGGTCTTGCGCGGGCCGATCCGATCGCACAGCACGCCGATCAACAGGCGAACGATCACGGTGATGGCCACCGACGCGATGATGGTGTTGCCGATCTGGGTTTGGGTCAGGGCCAGATCTTCGCGCACCACCGCCATCAAGGGAGCGATGCCGAACCAGCCGAAGAAGCAGATGTGGAAAGCGAACCAGGAGAAATGGAAGGCACGCATCTGAGGCGTGCTCAGGCTCAAGAGACGAATGCGGTTCGCCTTGTTGAGAATTTCCATGGGAGTGACCTCATACGGATTGTCGATTCAAGCGTTCGCCCTTCTCCGTTGAAGGTCAGGTCTGACGCACTCGTACTTCCTCCTGGAAGCCTGGTCTACGCCTACCCGGCATTGATCTGTATCAAGCAACAGATCTGCCACTTTTCTATCTTGTCTTTGTTATTCAGTTGCTTAGTTTTTGAATTAACCACTATGGAGGCGTTGGGCCGCCTGTCGGCGGTTCCGTGATGGTGCAGTGCGGAAGGCGTTTGCCCCCTGCTGGTGCCGCAGGGGGCGGCGGGCTGGCGAAGGGGGATCAGTACATCGCCAACTGAGCTTCAGCCCTGTCGCAGCGAAGAAACGCCGAGCTTTCCAGCCACTCGGGATCGGGGTAGTAGGCGAAGAGATAATGATCCTCCTTGAGACTGTCGATCAGCGGGTAGGTCACCTCCTGGCGTACCGCAGGGCAGCCGTGGCTTCGTCCCAGGCGTCCGGTCTTGCGGATGAATGCTTCACTGACGTAGTCGGCCCCATGGATGACGATGGCGCGCTGATAGGCCAGGTCGTTGACGCCAGCCTCCAGGCCCTCCAGGCGCAGCGAATAGCCGTTGCGGCCGTAGTAGCTGTTCATGGTGCGAAACAGCCCCAGGCTCGACTGATAACTCTCCGGCGTATTGGAGAACACGGTAGCTTCGGCGTCGCCCGAACCGCGGCCGTGCGAGACCAGCTCTTCGAACATCAGCTGTTCTCGCGCCAGGTCGAAGACCCACAGGCGAGGCTCGCTGGAAGAGCGGGAAAAGTCGATGACGGCGAGGCGCTCCGCATCGGGCTCGGCACAGGCCAGGGCGTTGGCGGCAAGCTCGAGCACATGGGAGTCGGCGCCGGGGGCCAGGCGCTGCAAGGTTTGTCCGAGTGGCGCGGCGGCCGAAAAAACCAGCCCTGCCTGAGCCATGAAGCCGCCGGCATGGGCGGTGGGCAGAGTGGCGGGCAGAGTGGCGAGCAGAGCGGCGGCGAGGGTCGGCAAGGGGAGAAAAGAAGACAGTAGCGTTCGCATGGAGAAATGCCCTGGAAAGTCCGTCGCGCCGATTGGCAAAAGTCGGTGCGTAAACGAGTATGAAAGAATGTAATGAAATAGGCTGGCTCGCTGGTGCTAACCAGCCACTATTATGAAGTGAGAGGCCAGGAAGGCCAGACCGGTCATCAACGAAGCAGGAGCGATAGATGCGGGGTATTACATGGATGGGCGCAGTGCTGTTGGTGCTGGGCACGCTGCCGGGCGCTTGGGCAGAGGTTCGACCGCCGCAGGTCGATGCCGATAGCGGAGAGTTCGACGCCGAAATCTCGCGGCTGCTGGCCGATGAGAGCGACGCGCTGCAGGAATTTTATGCGCAGCGTGATTATCGGCCGCTGTGGCAGCAAGAGGGCAGTGTCGACGAACTGCTTTCAACGCTTCATGCTTTGGAAGAGGATGGTCTGACGCCCGCGGACTATCTTCCCGAGGACATCCAGGCGCAGTATCGTGCCGTGCAAGAGGGCGAGGCCGACAATGCGCAGCTGGCTCGCTTCGACCTGTTGGCCAGCCAGATGCTGCTGACCTCGCTCAAGCATCTTCAGCGGGGCAAGGTCGATCCCCACGCGCTGGATGCCGACTGGGAAGTGCCAGTCGAGGCGCCTGATCTGGATCTCGCGGCAATTGCCGACGCGGTGGAACGGCAGCAGCTCGGCCGCATCCTCGACGAAGCTCGCCCGCCCTATACGCCCTATCAGCGTCTGCGTGACGGGCTGGCCCGCTATCGTGCCATCGAGCGTCAGGGTGGCTGGCAGCGTCTGCCGGAACGGGACAGTGCCCTTCGCCCCGGCGACACCGATGACGACGTGGAGCTCCTGCGTGAACGTTTGGCCGTGGAGGGCGAGCTAGAAGAGAGGGCGAGCGACGTTGATGCTTCCGCCGGTGCGCAGCGTGAGGTTTCCGACCCGCGCCGCTACGACGAGAAGCTCGAAGCGGCAGTGAAACGCTTCCAAAGGCGTCATCTGCTTGAGCCCGACGGAATCGTGGGGCGCCAGACGCTGGCAGAGCTGAATGTGTCGGTCGAGCGACGTGTCGATCAGATCAGGCTGAACATGGAGCGGGCCCGCTGGCTGCTGCACGGCCTGCCCGATGCCTACGTGCTGGTGGACATCGCCGGCTACCAGCTCAGCTATTATCGCCCTGACGGCGACATCTGGCGCTCGCGAATCGTAGTGGGTCAACCCTATCGGCGCACGCCCTCGCTGCGCTCCGACATTACCCATATGACCGTCAATCCGACCTGGACGATTCCGCCCACTATCCTGCGTCAGGACGTGCTGCCTGCGGTGCGTCGCGATCTCGGCTACCTCTGGCGTGAGCGAATCCAGGTGCTGAACCGTTCCGGCCAGCCTCTCGATCCCTGGAAAGTCGACTGGGACAACCCCGGCAACATCGTGTTGCGCCAAGCGCCGGGGCCGCGGAATGCCTTGGGTCAGCTTGTCATCCGCTTTCCCAACAATCACATGGTCTATCTCCACGATACCCCTGCCCAAGGGAATTTCTCTCGTCATCAGCGCGCATTCAGCTCCGGCTGCATCCGCGTCGAGAACATTCGTGAACTGGCTCAGCTGCTCTTCGACGATACCGACAGCGACCAGGACATCGGGGCGCGAATCGACAGCGGTGAGACGCGCAACGTTTCGCTCGCCAACCGCATGCCGGTCATCCTGCACTACTGGACCGTCAATCCGGACGACGACGGCATGCTCTCGTTCCGCCCCGATATCTACGAGCGTGACGCCGAGCTGCTGCGCGAGCTGGATCGACCGTTGGCACTGTAACCAACGGGCGGGGAGAAGCCCCGGCCACTTCCTGTGGCCGGGGCCCGGGCTACGTCAGTTTGCTCCCGCAGTGTGGACATGAGTCGTCAGCGAAGGCCGCTGCAGCAGAGGTGCTGCGTAAGGTATCGGCTGCCGCTTCCATGGGCTTGGCGTTGGCGAACCGATCCGGATGGAGCGCGACCAGCTTGCCGCGCTCCCAGCGCAGGCCGATATCCTTGAGCATGCGCGGGTCACAGTCGCGTAGCGAGGCGTCGCGACGACGGCCGGCATAGTGGGCGCATATGGCACGCAGCAGACGACGGGTGGTGGTTAGTACAGCCATGATCTCGGTCTCCTTGATCTGGAGGCCGGGAACTTGTGCGGGGAAAGCGAGAAGACGAACTGGCTTGGCCGCGACAAGTGCCGCGGCCAGCGTCCTTCAGGTGTCGTCGATTCGACGGCCGGCCCACGGCAGCAGCAAACGGGTGCGCATCGCGTTATGAAATACGCGATGCTGCCAATTTGCCTGATTGCCTGAGGTTAGCCAGCGCATGAGGAACGCTTCTCTGGATGATGTATGGGTGTTGGGTTGTGCGCCGCATCGACGATGCGACTCTTTTCTTATAGCCAATCGCTCAACAAGCGTCAACGGATGGAGGCGAGATTGTCCGCCCTTAGCGATAACCCTCGGCCTGCAGCCGGAAGAGCCGGGCATAGCGACCGTTCTGGGCCATCAGGCTGTCGTGGTCGCCGCGCTCGATGACTTCCCCGTCGTCGATCACGAGGATCTGGTCGGTGGCGCGCACGGTGGAGAAGCGATGCGAGATGAGAATGGTCATCTTGTCGCGACGATGCTCACGGAAGTCGGCGTACACGGCAGCTTCGGCGGCGGCGTCCATGGCGGCCGTGGGTTCATCGAGCACGAGGATGTCGGCGCTCTCGCGCATGTAGGCTCGCGCCAGGGCGATCTTCTGCCACTGTCCGCCGGAGAGCTCCTGGCCGCCTTTGAACCAGCGGCCAAGCTGGGTGTGGTAGCCACCGGGCATGTTGCGGATGAATTCATCGGCCAGGCCGCGCTCGGCGGCCTCCTGCCAGCGCGCTTCATCGGCGAAGGCCTCGACGTCGCCGGCACCGAGGTTCTCACCGACCTTGAGCTGATAGCGCACGAAATCCTGAAAGATCACGCCGATCCGTCGCCGCAGGGTGGCAACGTCCCATTCATTCAAGTCGCTGCCGTCGAGCAGAATACGGCCGCTGCTGGGAACGTAAAGGCGGGTCAGCAGCTTGATCAGCGTGGTCTTGCCGGAGCCGTTGGCACCGACCAGGGCCAGACTCTGGCCGGGAGCCACGTGCAGCGAAATGTCTCGCAGCGCAGGCTGCTCGGCGCCGGGGTAGCGAAAGCCTACCTGTTCGAAACGAATGCCGTCGCCGGGCTGGGCACCTTGAGTGAGGCGGCCGGCTTCGGGAGCCACCGGCTGCTCCAGGTATTCGTAGAGATTCGACAGGTAGAGATTGTCCTCGTACATGCCGCTGATCGAGGTGAGACTGGCGGAGAGCGCCGCCTGGCCCTGCTTGAATACCATCAGGTACATGGTCATCTCGCCCAGGGTCAACGTGCCGGAAACCGTCTCCACCACTACCCAGGCATAGGCGCCGTAGAACGCCAGCGTGCCCAGCAGGCCGAGCAGGAAGCCCCAGGTCTCGCGACGAAGGGTCAGCCGGCGGTCCTCGCCGTAAAGGGTCTCGAAGATCTTGCGGTAGCGCTCGAGCAGGAGCGGCTCCAGCCCGAACAGCTTGACCTCCTTGATGCTGTCCTCGCGCGCCAGCACGGTTTCCAGATACATCTGCATGCGAGTGTGGGGCGAACGCCAGCGGAACAGGCGGAAGGCGTCGCCGGAGAACTTGGCCTCGGAGACGAATACCGGCAGGGCGCCTATCACCAGAATCAGGATCGCCCAGGGCGAAAACTGCACCAGCAGTACGCCGAAGCTGACCAGAGAGATGGCGTTCTGTAGCAGCGAGAAGGTCTTGTTGACCAGCCCCAACGGTCGAATCGATGCCTCACGGCGGGCCCGGGTCAGCTTGTCGTAGAACTCCGAGTCCTCGAATTGAGCGAGCGATAGGCTGCCTGCCTTCTCCAGGATCATGACGTTGACCTTCTGCCCCAGCAGCGCTCTCAGCAGTGACTGCTGTGCCGCCAGTCCGCGCTGTGCCAGCGCGATAGCGGCAATCACAGCGGCTTCTGCCAGCACGTAGCGCAGCACCGGCCAGGCGCTCTCCAGGGTCAGTGCGGCTCCTGTCTCCCGGTGATAGGCCATGGCTTCGACTACGCCATCGACGATCAGCTGGCCGATCCAGGCGGCGACCGCCGGCAGTACGCCTGCAATGAGCGTGCAGATCGCCAAACCCAGGGTGAGCGTACGAGAGGTTTGCCACACCAGGGCCAGCGCCCGACGGCTGTAGCGGAATACGCCGAAGAAGGCGGCCAGACGGCTGCCGTTGGGCGGCACGGGTACGGGAGTGGTGCGGCGCATGGTCGGGTGGGTAAAGGCTCCGTTCAAGAGACGACGCCCTGCTCGAGAGCAGGGCGTCGTTCATCGTACCGTTGTTTGGCGATTCTCGATCAGTCGTCGTCGCTTTCGCTGTCGACCGATGCTTGGGCCACCACCGGGCCGGTCTGGCCGGAGCGCAGTACGGCGAGCAACGGCTCCGCCTCGCGCTGGAAGGCCATCAGGCGCTCGCCTTCGAGGCTTTTGCTCTCGGGCAGGTCCACCTTCAAGGCATCCACGGCGTTGTTGTTGACGATTACCTCATAGTGCAGGTGAGGCCCGGTACTGCGTCCGGTGTTGCCGGAGAGAGCAATGCGCTCACCCATGGTGACGCGGTCGCCGCGATTCACGATGGCCCGTGAAAGGTGGAGATAGCGCGTGCGGTAGCCGTTGTCGTGGCGAACCACGATGTAGCGGCCTGCCACGGGGTGATTGCCCACTTTCTCGACGCGGCCGTCGGCCGGTGCGACGATCGGTGTGCCGATGGGCATCGCCCAGTCGGTGCCGCGGTGGGGGCTGACGCGTCCGGTCACCGGGTGAGTGCGGCGCGGATTGAAACCGGAACTCATGCGGTAGCTACCCTCGAACGGGTAGCGGGCGAAGGCAGGATCGAGGCTCTGGCCGTCCGGGGTGTAGAAATTGTTGTCGCTGCCGTTGCGCACCAGGGTCAGGTCCATGCGCGCGCCCTGGTAATGGATAGCCAGTACACGGGAGTCGAAGCTGGTGCCATCGATGATGTCGGATTCGACCAGTACCTGGAATTCATCGCCGCGGCGAGTGTCACGACGGAAGTCGAGCTTCTTCTCCAGCAGGCGCGTGACCTGGGCCACTTCGGTGCTGGAAAGGCCGGTGGCCTGGGCCGAGCGGGCAAAGCTGCCGCTCACGCTGCCGGCGAACAGGCGCTGGGTGGCTTCGCCGGCACGCTCGATGGTGGCGACGTCGAAACCGTCTTCGTCGCGCTCGAGCATGAAACCTTCGCGAGCATTGCGCATGACGCGCATGGCCTGCAGCCGATCCTGTTCGTCGAGCTGATACTCGAAGGTGTTGCCTACCCGCCAGTTGGTCAGCAGACGCTTGTCGGGCAGGCTGTCGAGAAGGCGCATCGCTTCGCTGTAGCCGAGGCCGAGTTCGTTCTGAGCCAGCACGGCGAAGGTATCGCCCTGCTGAATGGTGTAGGTACGCCACTCCGGCACGAAGGGCTCGGCCGCCGCGACTTCCAGATCGAAGTGGAGGGGGCCGTCGGCGAACAGCGTCAGCTCCTCGTCCGGATAGTCCTCATAGGAGGTGGCATCGGCGGCCAGGGCTTCGTCGTCGGTGAAGGTATCGTCGAGCATCCCGTTGGCCAGGGTGCCGATCACCAGAGCCATGTGCAGTGCGCCGGAATCGATTTCCGTTGTCAGTTCGATACCGCTGTCGTCAGTCAGGGTAGCGGTATCGAGCTCGACAGCGGTGGGAGCTGGGGTCGGTGCGGCCATTGGTGCCGGCTCGGCCTGGGCCAGAGCGACGCCGGAAAGATCGATGATTTCGCTGGGTCTGAGCTGGGATAGCGGGATGTAGTCTCGCGTGGCGTCGATGGCTTGGGTGGCGATTTCGATGGCATCGGCGACAGAATAACGTTCGCTGTTGAGAGCGGGGAGGCCGGGCTGGGCCTCGGGAGAAAGCGGAAAGAGTACGGTTTCGGGAATTTGCCCTTGACGCTGAGTATTCTCGACGAGGGTAACAATCTTTTGCGCGCCCAGTACGGTCACCATGGTGGCAACAGGTAGCAGCAATAACTTATGCGTACGGGGCAGCGAATGAAGGATTCGCAACATGTGTATCGGCCATATAAAAAGATGACAAGAATAAAAAAAGGCACGGGGAACCTTAACCCATGATATATGGCCTGCCTAGACTGTACGTGCATACAGTAGCGCTGCTCGGGGCCTTCTGGAGAAGGGTCCAAGCCGCGGTTACATTGCCGAACAGTGTTCAGCAATGTCCATTGAACGTGAAGAAAAGGGGTGTGACAACCCCTTTTCTGTAACGGCGTCAGCCGGTGAAACTTCCGTCACGATAATCGCGCAGGGCCTGGTCGATCTCGTGTCTGTGGTTCATCACGAAGGGGCCGTAGTGGGCAATCGGCTCGCGGTGGGGCGTGCCGGTAAGCAGCAGGCACTGCGCGCCTTCCGGGCTCGACAGGCTAACGCTATCGCCAGCGCCCAGGCGGGCTAGCTGACCCGCCGAAACCTCTTCTCCCTCTATGGCCAGCGTGCCTGCGAAGACGTACACCGCCAGCGTTTCGCTGGGTGCCGAGAGAGAGAGCTGGCCGTCGGCCTCGAGCCGGGCATGGGCAACACCGCCCTCGCCGGCCAGGGCATCCAGTGGGCCGGAGATGCTCTCGCCATCCAGCGTCGTCCAGCTGCCGCCGAGCACGATCAGTTCCGCTTTTTTTCCTTCAAGACGTGGCATTTCGCCGCTACGCACGTCGCGGTAGCGTGCCTCGCTCATCTTCTCTCGGGCCGGCAGGTTGAGCCACAGCTGGAATCCGTGCAGGCCTTGGCTATCGGTGAGAGGCATCTCCGAGTGCACGATGCCGCGCCCGGTGTGCATCCATTGCGCATCTCCCGCCTGGATGGTGCTGCTGTGACCCAGGTGGTCTTCATGGGTAATACCGCCATGCACGATGTAGGTCAGGGTCTGGATGCCACGATGGGGGTGCGGGGGAAAGCCGCCGATATAGTCGTCGGCTCGGTCCGAGCCCAGCTCGTCGAGCATCAGAAAGGGATCGAGCTCCCCATCGAAGCAATGGATGCGCTGAATACGAACGCCGTCGCCATCCTGGCTCGGGTGACTCTGTATCAGACGCTCGATACGACGAGAGCTGAAGTTGGTAGCCATGGCGTGCGGTCTCCGGTAGTGGATATAGCTGGCATTCTAGGCCGTTTTTTTCGAAAATTAAGCGCAACGTTTCGCACCTTTCATTCGAGGAAGTCGAATATGTCTCGTGTCACCCTGGCCCAGTGGCAGATGCTGGCGGCAGTCGTCGACCATGGCGGCTTCGCCCGTGCCGCCGAGGCGGTTCACAAGAGCCCCTCGACGCTCAACCATGCCGTGCACAAGTTGGAGCAGCAGCTGGGCGTCAAGGTTCTGGAGCCGGTAGGCCGACAGGTACGCCTGACCGAGGCGGGGGAGATGTTGCTGCGCCGAGCCCGTCAACTGATCGAAAGCGCCGATGCCCTGGAAGACGTCGCCGAACGTCTCTCCGAAGGGCTGGAAGCCGAGGTGGTATTGTCGATCGACCAGATATTTCCCCCCGATGCCCTGGCAGTGGCGCTGAGTCGTTTCTCTGCCGCGTATCCCTATGTCCGCGTTCAGCTCCATGAGACGGTGCTCAACGGCGGCATCGAGATGCTGTACGACGGCCGAGCCGATATCGCCGTTTCCGGATTGGCCGCTCAGGGTTTTCTCGGTGAGCCTCTGGTGTCGGTTCGGTTCATTGCCGTGGCTCATCACGAGCATGAGCTGCACGCACTCGATCGCGAGCTCGATTTGCGCGACCTGCAGCGCCACCGACAGTTGGTAGTACGCGATTCGGCGCTGCGCCAATCGATGGATGCCGGCTGGCTCAAGGCGGAACAGCGCTGGACCGTCAGCCATCTCGAGACCTCCATCGACATGGTCCGGCGCGGCCTGGGTTTTGCCTGGCTGCCCGAAACGCGAATCCACGGCGAGCTGAAAAGCGGCGCGCTGCGACCGCTGCCGCTGGCAGCCGGCGGCACCAGGGAGCTGCCCATGCAGATGATCTTCCGCGATCGCGACCGGGCTGGCCCGGCGACTCGTGCCATGGCGCGAGCGCTGCAGGAGGCTGTCGTCAGCGAGTGCCCTGCAGCGGCGTGATCGTTCATTTTTTTCGATGCCAGCGGCGTAAAAACTGCGCTTGAGTGAAAGCCTGGGCGGTTTACTCTGGTTTACTACACGATGCTTTTCCGGAGGACGTAATGGGCCTGTTGATCGATGGCAAGTGGCATGACCAGTGGTACGACACCAAGAAGCATGGCGGTGAGTTCGTGCGCGAGTCCGCCAAGCTGCGCGACTGGGTAACGCGTGACGGCAGCCCCGGCGCCGACGGTCAGCGCGCCGTGCCGGCCGAGGCGGGGCGTTTTCATCTATATGTCTCGCTGGCCTGTCCCTGGGCCCACCGCACTCTGATCATGCGCAAGCTCAAGGGCCTTGACGAGCTGATCGGCGTTTCCTGGGTGAGTCCCCTGATGCTCGACCAGGGTTGGAGCTACCATGAGGACGAAGGCGCGAGTGGCGATCCCGTCAATGGCGTCGAGTATCATCGCGAACTCTATACCCTGACCGACCCGTCCTACACCGGCCGTGTCACGGTGCCGGTGCTGTGGGACAAGCAGGAAGGTCGTATCGTCAACAACGAGTCGGCTGAGCTGGTGCGCATCCTCAATGACGCTTTCGACGATCTCGCCGACAATCGCCTCGATTTCTACCCCGTCGACCTGCGCAAGACCATCGACGCGATCAACGAAGACGTCTACGAACATATCAACAACGGTGTGTACAAATCGGGCTTCGCCACCGAGCAGGAGGTCTACGAAAAGCATGTCACGGCGCTGTTCGAGGCGCTCGACCGCGTCGAAAGGCGACTGAGCGAACATCGCTACCTGGCCGGGGAGTGGCTTACCGAGGCGGATATCCGTCTGTTCACCACCCTGGTACGTTTCGATGCCGTTTATTACGGCCATTTCAAGTGCAATTTCCAGCGCATAGAGGATTATCCCAATCTCTCCAACTACCTGCGCGAGCTGTACCAGTGGCCGGGCGTGGCCGAGACGGTGAGCCTGGAGCACATCAAGCGTCACTACTATTACAGCCACGAGACCATCAATCCGACCCGCATCGTGCCCAAGGGCCCCCAGCTCGACTTCGAGCGGCCGCACGATCGCGAGCGGCTGGCGGGGCGGGGGATTCGCGAGAAGGGGTGACGCCGCCGCCCCCGCGGGAGCGGCGGTATCTCAGCTGCCGTTCGCTCAGTAGGCGGCATCCGGCTGGTAGAACGACTCGACGTTGTCGGCGGTGATCAGGTCGGCTGCCAGGATCACCCGCGACGGCACGCCGTGATACATGCTGCCGAGACGTTCACCCTTGACCCCATGCACGGCCAAGGCGATGGCGGAGGCGATCATGTTGGGGGGGTAGGTGACCGTACCGCGCACCACCGGGTGGTCGTCGCGGATCATCTCGATGACCCGCTGCGAGCCGCCACCGCCGACGATCAACTGGATGTCGTCGCGCTGGTTCTCTTCCACCGCCCGCAGGGCGGCAATCAATACGTCGTCGTCACCGGCCCAGATCGCGTCGACATGCGAATTGCTGCCGAGCAGGTCTTCGGTCACGCTCAGGGCCCGCTGCGGGTTCCAGTCCGTGGTCTGGGAGTCGAGAATGTTGATGCCCGGGTAATCTTCCATCACCGCATTGAAGGCATTGACGCGCTGTGAGTTGATCGGGATCGAGGGGCCTTCGAGCACCAGGATGTCGCCCTGGCCGCCTAGCGCTTCGGCCATGTAGCGGGCCGCCACTTCGCCCAGCCCCGGGTTGTCCCCGGCAATGAAGACGTTCTGATTGGGCTCCTCCAGTTCGCGGTCGACCACCACCGTATAGATGCCCGACTCGTAGGCCTCGGCGATCACCTGCTGCAGCGTGGCGGGGTTGTGGGGCAGGATTACCAGGGCATCGATGTTGCGGATCATCAGGTCTTCGACATTCGACACCTGGGCAGTACCTGAGCTGGCCGACAGCACCGTGAAGCTGACGTCGTCATACTGCTCTGCCAGCTCCTCGGTGGCGCGCTGTGCCCACCATAGCAGGCCGGCGGTCCAGCCATGATCGGCAGAAGGTACGGTGACGCCGATGTGGTAATCGTCGGCGCTGGCCATCAGCGACGTGGCGGCCAAGGCGGTGGCCACGGCGGTTTGCTTGAGAACGCGTGTTATCGTCATTGTTGTCACTCCCGTTGCATGGGTCGAACGAATGGGCTGGCGTACCCAGTGATGACGGCGCGACGGTATCGGGGCCGTCGGCCATCTTCCAGTCAGCCGGTGCGCCGGTATTGCAGCAGCACCGCCAGCAGGATTACGGCCCCCTTGACCAGGCCCTGCAGGTAGGGCGAGACACCGGTCAGGTTGAGCATGTTGTTGATGATGCCGAGGATCAGCGCGCCGATGACCGTGCCCCAGATCGAGCCGCGCCCGCCGGACAGCGCCGTACCGCCGATGACGACGGCAGCAATGGCGTCGAGTTCGTAGAAGTAGCCGGCGTCGCTGGGGCTGACCGAGTTGAGTCGCGAGCTCAGCATGATGGCGGCTATGCCCACGCAAACCCCGGCGATGACGAAGGTGCTGAGGACCACTCGCTCGACGCGAATGCCGGAGTAGCGCGCCACCTGCGGGTTGGCGCCCACGGCACAGACATGCCGTCCATAGGGGGTATGGAACAGCAGAATATGGGCGACGATGGCGAGGCCGAAGAACGCCCAGACCGGAATCGGCAGGCCGAGGAAGAAACCACCGCCGATACTGGAGAAGAACGGGTTGCGGGTCGTCACTTCCCCGGCGTCCGTGAAATAGAGCGCCAGTGAGCGGAAGATCGACATGCTGGCCAGGGTGACCACGAAGGCAGCCATTCGCCCTCGGGTGACCAGCAACCCGTTGAACAAACCGAACAGCGACCCCGCCACCACGGCGGCCAGCATGCCGAGGAGCACGGCCTGGATGGGGTCGGCGATGGTATTGACCACGTAGAGCAGCAGTACGCCTACCAGTGCCACCATCGAGCCCACCGAGAGATCGATGCCGCCGGCGATGATGACGAAGGTCATGCCGATGGCGATGATGCCGGTGTAGGAGACCTGGCGCATCACGTTGGTGATGTTGCGCGCGTTGAGAAAGTACTCGCTGGCCAGCGAGGAGAGCACGAAGAGGATGAGCAGCGCCAGCAGCGGTGCCAGGATGGTGGCGTTGACCGGTAGCCGGCGCAGTCGCTGCAGGCCCAGTTGCCCCGTCGGTTTGGTATTCGATGCGTCGTTCATTTCAATGTACCTCTCCCCCCGCCGGATCGCGCTGACGCGCTCCGGCGGCATAGAGCATGATGTCTCGTTCGTTGATCTGGTCGTCGCTGAGCTCGGCGGCGATGCGCCCTTCGCGTATCACCAGTACCCGGTCGCACAGGCCGATGATCTCCTCCAGCTCCGAGGAGATGACCATGACCGCCTTGCCCTGGTCGGTGAGCGAGCGGATGAGGCGATAGATCTGCTGCTTGGTGTTGATGTCGATGCCGCGGGTGGGCTCATCGAGGATCAGCACCTCGGGGTCGATGTCCAGCAGCTTGGCCAGATACACCTTCTGCTGGTTGCCGCCGCTGAGCAGCTGCACCGGGTCGCTGAGTCGCGCCGCCTTGATCGCCAGGCGCTGCTGGTACTCCTCGGCGCGTCGCCTCTCGGCGCGATGGCGTATCAGTCCACGCACATAGCGCGGCAGGCTCAGGGCGGTGATGTTCTCCATCACGTTGAACGACAGCACCAGCCCCTTGCCTTGGCGATCCTCCGACAGGTAGGCCAGGCCGTTGGCATGGGCGGCGCGCGGTGAATCGATGGTCAGCGGCTTGCCGTCGAACTCGATCTCGCCTGTGCTCTTGCGGCGCAGGCCCATGATCGTCTCGGCGATCTCGGTGCGCCCCGAGCCGACCAGACCGGAGAGCCCCAGCACCTCGCCGCGACGCAGGGTGAAATCGATGTCCGCGAGCAGGCCGGTAACACCAAGGCCGCGCACTTGCAGCACCGCTTCGCCCGGCGTGGAGTGCTTGTCGGGGTAGATCTGGGAAAGCTCGCGACCGACCATCTTGCAGGCCATGTCCTCTTCGCTGAGCTCGCCGACCTGGCACAGCTCGATCTGCTGGCCGTCACGCAGGATCAACAGCCGGTCACACAGCTGCTTGACCTCCTTGAGCTTGTGCGAGATGAACAGCACCGCCACCCCCTTGGCGACCAGGGCGCGCACCACCTCGAACAGCACCGCGACCTCGCGATCGGTAAGCACCGTGGTCGGCTCGTCGAGAATCACGATGCGCGCATCGTTGACCAGCACCCTAGCCACCTCGACCATCTGACGCTCCGCCACGCTGAGCTGCTCGATGGGCAGCTCGGGGTCGAGTTCCACCGCCAGCGAGTGCAGCACTTCGCGGGTGCGCTGACGCATTCGCGCGCGATCGAGCAGACCGCCGCGACGAATCTCCTGACCCAGGAAGACGTTCTCGTAGACCCGCAGGGTCGAGATCAGGTTGAACTCCTGGGGAATCATCGCCACACCGTGGCGGCGCGCCGTGATCGGGTCGAGTGCGCTGAAGGCCTGGCCGTCGAGGATTACCCGGCCGGCGCTGGGCGTGTAGACGCCGCTGATGATCTTGAGCAGCGTCGACTTGCCCGCGCCGTTCTCGCCGAGGATACCCAGCACCTCGCCGGGAGCGAGGTCGAAGGCGATGTCCTCGAGCACCGTGACCGGACCGAAGGCCTTGCGGATCCCTTCCAGGCGCAGAAGGGGGCTACTCATGATTCGCCTCCCGTGTCTTGCAGCACGGTCCAGGCACCGGCCGAACGGCTCGAGGCGATGGCGGCGGCGATGAAGCGCATGCCGTCGAGGCCATCCTCCACGCCCGGCAGCCAGGGCGAGTCGATATCGCCATCGAGACCGTCACTAAGCGCCTGGTAGAGATTGGCAAAGGCTTCCAGATAGCCCTCCGGGTGACCGCCTGGGATGCGAATGCCGCGGGAGACGTCGGCGGCGAGCCGGTCGTCGCGGCGCGTCAGGCGCTGGGAGGGGCCGTCGAGCGGGGAGAAGTGGAGCTCGTTGGGGGACTCCTGCGCCCAGCGCAGGCTGGCCTTCTCGCCTATCACGCGGATGCTCAGCTCGTTCTCGAATCCGGGGGCGGTCTGGCTGGCCCACAGCATGCCCCTGGCACCGCCGGTAAAGCGCAGCAGGGCGTGTACGTTGTCGTCGAGCCTGCGCCCCGGCACGGCGTTGAACAGGTCGGCGCTGACCTCGCTGACGTGCTGGCCGCAGATGAACTGGGCCAGATGGAAGGCATGCACGCCGATATCGCCCAGGCAGCCCGCCGCCCCGGCCCTGGCCGGGTCCAGGCGCCAGGCGGCCTGGCGATTGTCAGCCCCCGGCGTTTCGCTGAGCCACTCCTGCAGATACTCCACCTGCACGCTGCGAATACGCCCCAGCTCACCGCGAGCCACCAGTTCGCGGGCATGCTGGACGAGTGGGTAGCCGACGTAGTTGTGCGCCAGTACGAAACGCTTGCCGCTGGTCTTCACCGCGGTGTACAGCTGCTGCGCCTCGTCGACGTCTAGCGTCATCGGCTTTTCGCAGATCACGTGCTTGCCCGCTTCCAGGCAGGCCAGTGCCACCGGGAAGTGCAGGTGGTTGGGTGTGACGATGGCAACCACCTCGGCGCCTTCCTCGCGGTCGGCCTCGCCGGCCAGCAGGGCCTGATAGTCGACGTAGCAGCGCGTCTCGTCCACGCCCAGTTCGCGTGCCGTGGCCCGGTTGCGATCGGCCTGCGAGGAGAAGACGCCGGCAACCAGTGTGTAGCGGTCGTCCAGGCGTGCGGCGATGCGATGCACGCCGCCGATCAGTGCGCCCTGGCCGCCGCCGACCATGGCCAGTCGCAGGCGTCGCGGTGCCTCGTTGCGTGGTGTTGCGCTCATATCCGCCCTCCTCGGTCGGTCAGTCGAGCCCCAGCAAGGCACGATTGGCGTTGCGGTCGGTGCCGGCATCGGCGAAATCATCGAAGGCGCGCTCGGTGACCTGGATGATGTGTTCGGTGACGAACCGGACTCCCTCGGCGGCCCCCTGTTCGGGATGCTTGAGGGCGCACTCCCACTCGATCACCGCCCAGCCCTCGAAGTCGTACTGGGTCAGGCGCGAGAAGATTCCCTTGAAGTCGACCTGGCCATCACCCAGTGAGCGAAAGCGGCCGGCGCGCTCTACCCAGGAGCTATAGCCGCCGTAGACGCCTTGCTGGGCGGTGGGGTGGAACTCGGCATCCTTGACGTGAAACATGCGGATGCGCCGGTGGTAACGGTCGAGAAAGGCCAGGTAGTCGAGCTGTTGCAGCAAGAGGTGCGACGGGTCGTAGAGGATGCAGCAGCGCGGGTGCTCGTCGACCGCGGCGAGGAAGCGCTCGAAGGTGGCACCGTCGTGCAGGTCCTCGCCGGGATGAATCTCGAAGCAGAGGTCGACGCCTTCGGCTTCGCAGGCGTCGAGGATCGGCTTCCAGCGAGCAGCCAGTTCGGCAAAACCCTCTTCCACCAGCCCGGCGGGGCGCTGGGGAAAGGGGTACAGGAAGGGCCACAGCAGCGCGCCGGAGAAAGTGGCCAGCGCACTCAGCCCCAGGTTGGCGCTAGCTCGGGCAGCGAGCTTGAGCTGTTCCACGGCCCAGGCCTGGCGCGCCTCGGGGTTGCCGTGTAGCTCAGCCGGCGCGAAGCCGTCGAACAGCGAGTCATAAGCCGGATGCACTGCCACCAGTTGCCCCTGCAGGTGGGCGGAGAGCTCGGAGATGACCAGGTCGTATTCGGCCAGCATGCCCTGGATCTCCTGGCAGTACTCCAGGCTCTCGGCGGCGCGCTCCAGGTCGAACAGGCGCTTGTCCCAGGTGGGGATCTGAACCCCTTCGAAGCCCAGCCGGGAGGCCCAGCGAGCGATGCCTTCCAGGCTGTCGAAGGGCGGCTCGTCGCCGGCGTACTGGGCAAGGAACAGTGCCGGCCCCTTGATGGTCTTCATCGAGCACCTCGCGTGTTGGTCTTGTTGGCGCGGCCGACGCCTCGTGGCAAGACGTCCGTTTGATGTAATGGATTACATTGCAGCAGCAAGGTCAATGTCGGTCAAGCAGAGGGATGGGGTCGGAGAAGGCGCTGGGAAGGGCCATGATTGGCGGACGAGAAGCGGTGGCTACGGGCCTGAAGAGGGCGTGGGATCTGGAGATGGGCTTCTTTTTATTAGACTAAAGAAGGGCGGCTTCGCTTTCATGGTGGGCGCCTTCCGGGGCTGGGTGAGCGGTCGAGTTGAGGTGTAACGCTTTACATCGGTTCGAGGGTGAATCCACAATATGTCGAGCATGGCGGGGCAGGGCCGCCTTGCGTTACCCCGGCGGGACGACACGTTATGCTAAGAGCCAAGCCCGCAGGAAGTGAATTCTCCCCGGCGAACCTTCTCCCAGCGAACCTTCTCCAGGCGAACACTTTTCATGCCCACCATTAAGGACGTTGCCAAGGCAGCAGGCTGTTCCACGGCCACCGTATCGCGGGCTCTGGCCAGCCCGGAAAAAGTGTCGGAGTCCACCCGTCAGCGCGTGGCGCTTGCCATCGCCGAGGTCGGTTACGCACCCAACGTGGCAGCGCGTAACCTGCGCCGCGCCGAGTCGCGGACCATCGTCACGCTGCTGCCCGACATCTCCAACCCGTTCTTTTCCGAGATCATCAACGGCATGGAGGAGGTGGCCCACAAGGCCGGCTACCAGGTGCTGATAGGCGATTGCGAACGCGACCCGGCCAGGGCCGAGGCCTATTTCAACCTGCTGCCTACCAACCAGGCCGACGGCATCATCCTGCTGACGTCCGACATTCCCCATGCGCTGGTCAAGCACGCCGACACCCGCGCGGACGCCCCCCTGGTCATGGCCTGTGAATTTTTCGCCGATATCGATCTGCCGACCGTCGCCATCGACAACTATCAGGCCACTGCTCATGCCATCGACTACCTGGTCTCGCTGGGGCATGAGCGCATTGCCACGGTCTCCGGTCCGGCCGGCAACCCGATCTGTCGCGAGCGAACCCGTGGCTATCGCGACACGCTGGCAGCTCGGGGGTTATCGCGATGGGCGCGGGTGGTCGAGGGCGACTTCGGTTTTCGCTCGGGCTATCAGCAGGGGTTGGCCCTGCTCGACGAGGCGGCTACGCGGCCTACCGCCATCTTCTGCCATAGCGATGAGATGGCGATCGGCGTACTCAAGGCAGCTCGCCAGTTGAACGTTCGCGTACCGCAGGCGCTCTCGGTGGTGGGCTTCGACAACATCGGGTTCAGCGAGTACTGCGTGCCGGAGTTGACCACCGTCAGCCAGCCCCGTCATGAGATCGGGCAGCAGGCCATGCGCATGCTGCTGGGCATTCTGGCGGGGGAGGGCGTGGTGCGGCGGCAGACCCTGAGCACACAGCTCATCGTGCGCAAGAGCACCGCGCGTCCCGGCCCCTGAGGGGGTTACCGGCTGCGCTGTTTCGCCAGCCACCTGTCCAGCGCATTGGCGAACTCGCGCCGGTCGGCGTCGCTGTAGCCCTTGGGGCCGCCGGTATGCTCGCCGCTGGAGCGCAGGGTTTCCATGAAATCGCGCATCTGGACGCGAGCGCGAATGTTGTTCTTGTCGAGAATCTCGCCACGGGTGGTCATCACCGCCGCCCCCTTGTCGATGGCCTCCAGCGCCAGCGGCAGGTCGGAGCAGATCAGCAGGTCGCCGGGCTCGAGGCGCGCCACGATCTCGTTGTCGGCGGCATCGAAACCATGGCTCACCGACAGCGACTTGACCCATTTCGAGGGCGGCAGAGGGATCGCGTGGTTGGCGACGAACCAGGTCGCTGTAGAGGTGCGCTCGGCGGCGCGAACGATGATGTCGCGCGCGACCCGTGGGCAGGCATCGGCATCGACCCAGAGCGTGGGCATTCAGGAAGGCTCCTCGAAGGTAAATTTACGGTTTGTGTGATCGTAGCGTTGAAAGTACTGGTCATGAAACCAGTCTTGATGTTAGCATGCGCGCTCCTCGCATGTGTTGACCCCGCCATCATGACGATTCGCTCCAAGCGCCACGCGCTTGAGAGGCAATCACCGAGACTGACAGCGATTGCTGCAACGTCCGAGATGTGAAGATGGAGCGCTACAGGATGCCGCCAATCGGGCGACATCGGCGCAAAAAGGTCGCCACAGCGGTTCCCGCCGAAGGCGCGAACCGGATGCCAGGTGCGACCGGCGTCCCACGATAACGTGATCCGCTCTGTCCAGGCCTTGTAGGCCAGCGACGACAGGGCCACCGACCTGCAATGTGCTGTGTCGGGGATGCCTCAATGTGATTTGCCGGCGAGTGCCGGCCTACCAAGGTGTGATTGATGACCTCGACTTCTGTCGCCTCGCCGAGCTTCGGCGATCTTGCTCTGCTGCCTGCCGTTCTCGCCGCTGTCGAAACACTGGGTTACGAAACTCCTTCACCGATTCAGACACAGACCATTCCGGCACTGCTGGAAGGGCGTGACATGCTGGGCCAGGCACAGACCGGTACCGGCAAAACCGCAGCTTTCGCGCTGCCTCTGCTTTCGCGTCTCGAGCTGACTCGCCGCGAACCCCAGGTGCTGGTGCTGGCACCCACCCGTGAGCTGGCTCAGCAGGTAGCTGCCTCCTTCAGCAAGTACGGCCAGAACCTGCAGGGCCTGGAAGTCGTCACCCTGTGCGGTGGCCAGGAATATCGTGAGCAGCTGGGTGCGCTCAAGCGTGGCGCCCAGGTAGTCGTGGGCACGCCGGGCCGGGTGATCGATCACCTGGATCGCGGTAGCCTCAAGCTCGATGGTCTGTCCTCCCTGGTGCTGGACGAGGCCGACGAGATGCTGCGCATGGGCTTCATCGACGACGTCAAGCGCGTTGTCGCCGATACCCCCAAGGAAGCCCAGCGGGTGTTCTTCTCGGCCACTCTGCCGACCGAGATCGAGCGCATCGTCAATCGCTATCTGGTCGACCCGGTCAAGGTCGCCATCGAGTCACGCACCACGACTGGCGAGAACATCGAACAGCGCCTGGTGCGCGTCGATGGCGGCGCCAAGCTGGAAGCGCTGGCACGCATTCTCGAAGTCGAGCCGGTCGATGCCGCCATCGTCTTCGTGCGCACTCGTGCCGCCTGTACCACGCTGATGGAGCAGCTCTCCGCCCGTGGTGTCAACGTGGCAAGCCTCTCCGGCGATCTGGACCAGAGCCTGCGTGAGCGCACCATCCAGCGTCTCAAGCGCGGCAAGGTCGACGTGCTGATCGCTACCGACGTGGCCGCTCGCGGCCTCGACGTGCCGCGTATCACCCACGTCTTCAACTACGACCTGCCCCAGGACGCCGAAGCCTATACTCACCGCATCGGTCGTACCGGCCGCGCAGGGCGTACCGGCATCTCGATCACTTTCGTCGGCTTCCGCGAAGGCCGCAAGGTGGGCTGGATCGAGCAGGCCACCGGCCAGAAGCTCAGCGAAATGGAAGTGCCCGACGAGACCGCTATCCGCGCCCATCGTGACGAGGTCTTCCATCAGCGCATCATCGGTTCCCTGACCGCCGGTGCCGACGAGCAGCGTGCGCTGGTCGAGCGTCTGGTGGCGGAAGGCCATGACCCGGTCGAGCTGGCCTGTGCCTTTGCCGCCCTGGCCCGCGCCGACGAAGCGCCCATCGGCCGCCTGCAGGCGCCGCGCAAGGAGCGTGTCGAGCGTGGCGGCGAGCGTGCCCCGCGTGACGGCAAGGCCCCGCGTCGCGACCGTGCTCCCAGCGAAGGCATGACCCGCTATCGTGTGGCTGTCGGCCACAAGGATGGCGTCAAGCCGGGCCAACTGGTCGGCGCGTTGGCCAACGAGGGTGGCATCGAAGGTTCGCGGATCGGCCGTATCGACATCCGTAACGCCTTCTCGGTGGTGGAACTGCCGAGCTCGCTGCCGCCCAGCATCCTGGCCAAGATGGCCCGCGCCCGCGTTGCCGGTCGTCCGCTGGAGATCAGCGAGGATAGCGGTGCTCCCGAGCGCGCTCCGCGTCGTCGCCGTGAAGATGGCGATGCACCGGTGCGCCGTCGCACCAGCGCCTGAGAACTGCCGGGCCATAGGCCCGGTATGACGCAAAAGGCCCCGCCACCATCAACGGTGTCGGGGCCTTTTGCTGTCTCAGGAATTTCCGCTGACGGCTCTACGGCCGAGCAGCATCTTGCCCATCCTAGGCATGATGGACCCCTTGCCTGCTCTCAGAGCGATTGCACATTGATGACGGACTTGACCGTCTCGAAGCGTAGGGGATTGCGCAGGGGGTGGCCGAACGCGCTCAGCTCGATCTCGAAGCGGTCACCTGCTTGGGTCTGGACGCCGTCGGCGAAGCTCAGGGTGGCGGTGCCGAAGAAGTGCACATGCACGTCGCCGGGCCGCCGAAAGCCGGGGTATTTGAAATGGTGGTGCTCCAGGTTGGCCAGGCTGTGGGCCATGTTGGCCTCACCGGTGAGGAACGGCTTCTCCCATACGGTCTCGTTGCCGCGCACGATGCGGCTCACGCCTTCCAGATACTCGGGCAGTTCGCCCACCAACAGCTCCGGGCCGAAGCTGCAGGCGCGCAGCTTGGAGTGGGCCAGCCAGAGGTAGTTGAAGCGCTCGGTCACGTGGTCGGAGAATTCGTTTCCGATGGCATAACCCACCCGCCACGGCTGACCGTCATCGCCGATCACGTAGAGACCGGCGAGCTCCGGTTCCTCACCGGCATCCTCGGCGAAGTGCGGCACGGGAATCTCCGCTTCAGGAGCCACAACGCACGCACCGTCACCCTTGTAGAACCACTCCGGCTGGGCTCCGACGCTGCCTTCCGGCGGCTTGCCGCCTTCCATGCCGAGCTTGAACATGCGCATGGAGTCGGTGAGCTCCTCCTCACTTGGCTGCGTCTGTTGTTGCGCCGACGCATGCATGGCCGAACGCGTATCGGCACTGCCCGTGTGAGTAAGGCCAGTGCCGGTGACCAGGCAGTGAGCCGGGTCGGGATGGGTCAGTGGCGGCAACAGGCGTTTCTCGTCGATCAGGCGCTGGTAGTCGAGGATGGTCTCGGTAAGCGCTGCATCGACGGCATCGCTTAGCGACTGGCCCGCCGCGATGGCACGCCGGGCCAGGGTATAGGTGTCGGCGTCGAGCAGACGAACTTCACGGTTGTTTTCGACCCTGGCCGCCTGAACTTGGCCTTGGTGCTTGCATTGAATCAAGCGCATGCATGGTTCTCCTGGATAGATCCGCTCAAGGCCAGACGGTGGCCACGACCGCTGATGGGTGGATTGCAAGGATCGTATGTTCAACATATCGTTAATCATGTTCAATTTGTACTTTCGTATATACCTCCACCCGCTGTCCGTAGCGACTGTCGCTTGGAAAGAAGGAAAAACGCGATGTCTGTCATTCACATAGGCCTGGTAGGAGTGGGCAAGATCGTCCGTGACCAGCACCTTCCGGCTCTGGCCGAGAGCCGCGAT
Organism: Halomonas sp. TH-94; assembly: GCF_057473365.1. Lineage (NCBI taxonomy): Bacteria > Pseudomonadati > Pseudomonadota > Gammaproteobacteria > Oceanospirillales > Halomonadaceae > Halomonas > Halomonas sp. TH-94. The sequence goes on along the minus strand of NZ_JBYCKL010000032.1, from coordinate 3,418 downwards.
TTCAACTTGGTCGCTACCGCGGACCCTTGTGCCCGCCACGATACGGTGCCCGGCTACGCAGCTCTGGGCGAAATGCTCGAGGCGCATCCCGAGCTGCAAGCAGTGGCCATCTGCACGCCGACGCACCTGCGCTATTCCCAGGCGCGCATCGCCCTGGAGCAGGGCAAGAGCGTGCTGCTGGAGAAGCCCCCCGGCGCAACCCTGAGCGAGGTGGCGGATCTGATCGAGCTGGCCGAGCGTAAGGGTTGTACCCTGTTCGCGGCCTGGCACTCACGCTTCGCCCCTGGCGTGGCGCAGGCTCGCGAGTGGCTGAAGGAGCGGCGCATAGAGCGTGTCGAGATCGACTGGCGGGAAGACGTGCGGGTGTGGCATCCCGGTCAGGCATGGATCTGGGAGCCGGCCGGCATGGGGGTGTTCGACCCCGGCATCAACGCGCTGTCGATCGCCACCGAGATACTGCCTCGGGCCTTCTTCCTGCGCGATGCGCGGCTATGGGTGCCGAGCAATTGCCAGGCCCCCATCGCCGCGGCGCTGACCTTCAGCGACGCGGAGGGCACGCCGATCGTGGCCGGCTTCGACTTTCGCCAGCCGAGCCCACCGATCTGGAGCATCCACGTCGAGACCGAGGCGGGACGGCTCAGCCTGCAACAGGGCGGCCGTCGGCTCGAGATCGACGGCCAGTGCTTACTCGATGCCGAGGAGCGCGAGTATCCGAATCTTTATGCTCGATTCGCCGAGCTGATTGGGGAGCGGCGCAACGACGTTGACTTGGCGCCCCTGCGTCATGTGGCGGATGCCTGTCTTGCCGCCTGGCGCGAACCGACGGAGCCCTTCATCGAGTGAGCCAGGGAAGCACAGGCCGTCTTCGAAAAACCTAAAGTAATCCTTGCTGGCGCTGGTGGGCTACCAGCTCGCGCAGCATGCTCATCAACGTCGCCGCTCCCGGAGAGAGTCGGCGACGCCTCAGGCTCACCAGGCCGAACGGCTGCACGCTGAGCCGCTGGTGGTAGGGCAGGATGCGAAAGCGTGTGGGGGTGCACAGCAGTTCAGCCACTTGCCGCGTGATAGCGGTGATCGTATCCGAGCGGTCGATCAAGGCCATGGCCACCAGTATGTCGGTGGTATCGACGATCTGCGCCGGGGGCTCGACGGCGTGGTAGAGAAACAGCGCATCGACGCGTTGCCGCATCAATGCGCCCTGGGGCTGGAGTGCCCATGGGTAGGCGGCCATGGCCTCGAGCGTCAACGGCTCGGCTCCCGACAGAGGGTGCCCCACCCGACACACGAAGCAGATCTCCTCCTCGCCGATCTCCTCGAACACGAACGGATCGGCCGTGAAGCCGGCCGGTATCCGGGTGATGGCGAAATCCAGCTCTCCTTCCAGCAGCCTTGGCACGAGACGCTTGCTGACGTCGACATCGACGCTGACCTTGAGCCTGGGGTGGCTGCGGTGTACCCGCTCGATGGCGCTGGCCAGCAGCGTGACTGCCGGTGCCATTACCGTACCGATGGCCACCTTGCCGGCGTTGCCCTCGCGCAGGGCGTTGAGCTCTTTGCCGGTGTTGTGAAGATCCGAAAGTATGGCCTGCGCATGCCGGACCATCACCTCCCCGTACCAATTCGGCACGAGCCCGCGTGGCTGGCGATCGAACAGCTTGACCCCCAACTGGGATTCGATATCGCCCAGCAGCTTCGAAGCCGCAGGTTGGCTGATGCCCAGCTGTGCCGCCGCACGATGCAGGTTGCGCTGCTCGTCGAGGGCCAGGAATAACTGGAAATGTCGCAACTTTAGTCGTGCTTTCAGGAACCAGTCGTCATCCAACGTGCCCATGCCACCTCTCCGCTTCACTTATCGATACCCATATGTATATCAAGATAAGGGAATTTGCGTATTGGTTGGTTATGTCAGCGCTGTCTACTGTAGCGTCTGTATCAGCGACGACCGTGTCGCTCCGACAACAATAACCTCCTCAGAGGAGAGACCCATGCCAATCACTACCACACTTTCCCGTCTGGCGTTGGGCGGCGCCTTGACTCTGGCGACGTTGGGCAGTGCCCACGCACAGGACGATATTCGTATCGGCTTCATCGTCAAGAAGCCCGAGCAGGCCTGGTTCATCAACGAGCAGCAGGCCGCCACGCAGGTCGGCGAAGAGTTGGGCTTTCGTGTCGTCCGGCTGGGCGGCGAAGACGGCCAGGAGGTGCTCAGCGCCATCGACAACCTCTATTCACAAGGTGCCCAGGGCTTCGTCATTTGTCCGCCGGACGTTCGCCTGGGCCCGGCTGTCATGAATCGTGCCAACCAGTACGGCATGAAGGTGATCACGGTCGACGATCAGTTCGTTGACGGCAACGGCGAGCCGCTCGAGGGTGTGCCGCACCTGGGCATGTCGGGCTACAAGATAGGCCAGCAGGTGGGTGAGGCGATTGCCGCTGAAATCGAGGCTCGCGGCTGGGACCCGCAGGAAGTTGCGGCGCTGCGCATCACCAACAACGAGCTGCCTACGGCGAAGGAGCGCACTGACGGTGCCACCGACGCGCTGATCGATTGGGGTTTCCCTGCCGAGAACGTATTCGATGCACCCCAGCAGAATACCGATACCAATAGCGCCTTCTCGGCCGCCTCGCCGGTGATCTCCCAGCGCGGCAATTTCGAACACTGGATCATCTACGCCCTCAACGAGGAGAGCGTGCTGGGCGGCGTGCGTGCCACCGAGCAGTACGGTCTTTCCGCTGACGACGTGATCGGCGTGGGCATCAACGGTTCCGGGGCGGCCTTTGCCGAGTTCTCGCGCAGCAACCCAACGGGTTTCCACGGCACCGTGGCGGTGAGTTCCACCCAGCACGGGCGCCAGACGGCTGAGAACCTCTATCGCTGGATCGCCGAAGGCGAGGAGCCGCCGGCCAACACCGAGACTTCCGGCACCCTGATGACGCGTGACAACTGGCAGGACGTGCGCGCCGAACTCGGGCTGTGAACGTGAGGGAACGCGGTGACCGGGAGAGCGACATGACCGAACCCTATCTTCAATTCGACGGCATCAGCGTGGTCTTTCCCGGCGTGCGAGCGCTGGATAAGGTCAGCTTCGGCGCCCGCTCCGGCCAGGTGCATGCGCTGATGGGCGAGAACGGCGCCGGCAAGTCGACCCTGCTCAAGGTGCTGAGTGGGATCAACCGAGTCACTGAAGGGACGCTGTTGATCGGCGGCAAGCGCCATGTGTTCGCCAACGCCCGTGAAGCGCTCGGCCAGGGCATCGCCATCATCTACCAGGAGCTGACCCTGGCGCCCAACATGTCGGTGGCCGAGAACCTCCTTCTCGGCCAACTGCCGGCTCATCACGGCTTCATCGACCGACGGCGACTGCGCGAACGGGCGATGCGCATGCTCGCGGAGCTCGGCGAGGGCAGCATTCACCCT
>NZ_JBYCKL010000031.1:0-11209 GCF_057473365.1 Halomonas sp. TH-94 | reverse complement strand
TGGGGCGAAACCTGGTCACGTTGCCGGCGGCTCGCCTCGGCGTTGGAAAAGCGTGGCATCAAGCCTGGCGAAACGGTCGCCGCCATGCTGCCCAACGTGCCGGCGATGTTCGAGGCGCATTTCGGTGTGCCCCTGGCCGGCTGTGTGCTGAACACGCTGAATATTCGCCTCGATGCCGAAGCCATCGCCTACATGCTCGAGCACGGCGAGGCCCAGGCAGTGCTGGTCGACCCGGAGTTCGCCGGGGTGATCGAGGAGGCCGTCGCCCACCTGGCAATCAAGCCGCTGGTGATCGACGTGGACGATGCCATGTTCGAGGACGAGGCGCGGCATATCGGCGAGGTGGAGTACGAAGCGCTGCTGGCAGAGGGCGACCCGGACTACGCCTACCGTCTCCCCGAGGACGAGTGGGAGGCGATCTCGCTCAACTACACGTCCGGCACCACCGGCAAGCCGAAGGGGGTGGTCTACCATCACCGTGGTGCCTACCTCAATGCGGTGAGCAATATTCTCGAGTGGGCCATGCCGCACCATCCGGTCTACCTCTGGACGCTGCCGATGTTCCACTGCAACGGTTGGTGCTTCCCCTGGACCATTGCCGCCAATGCCGGCACCAGTGTCTGCCTGCGCCGGGTCGACTCGAAGAAGATCATGGACCTGATCGCCGACGAGAAGGTGACCCACTTCAGCGGTGCGCCCATCGTGCTCAACGGCTTGGTCAACCTTCCCGCGGACCAGAAGCGTGAATTCGACCATCCGGTGAAGGTCACCACTGCCGGCGCTGCGCCGCCCGCTTCGGTGATTGCCGGTGTCGAAACGCTGGGCATCGAGGTCACCCATGTCTATGGCCTTACCGAAGTCTACGGACCGGTTACCGTGTGCGCCTGGCGCGAGGCCTGGGACGAGCTGTCGCTGGAACAGCGGGCCAAGATCAAGGCGCGCCAAGGGGTGCGCTATCACATGCTGGAAGCGCTCTGCGTGGCCGATCCCAACACCCTGGAACCGGTGCCTAAGGATGGCGAGACCATCGGCGAGATCCTGATGCGCGGTAACAATGTGATGAAGGGCTATCTCAAGAACGAGGCCGCCACCGAACAGGCGCTGGAGGGCGGCTGGTATCACACCGGCGACCTCGCCGTGTGGCACCCGGACGGCTACATCGAGATCAAGGATCGCTCCAAGGACATCATCATCTCCGGCGGTGAGAACATCTCCACCATCGAAGTGGAAGATGCCATCTACTCGCATCCCGCCGTGGAAGAGGCCGCGGTGGTGGCCAAGCCCGACGAGAAGTGGGGCGAGACCCCCTGCGCCTTCGTCAAGCTCAAGATGGGCTATGGAGAGGTCACCGAGGCCGATATCATCGAACACTGCCGTGAGCACCTGGCGCGTTTCAAGGTGCCGAAAACGGTAATTTTCACCGAGCTGCCCAAGACCTCCACCGGCAAGATCCAGAAATTCGTCCTGCGCGAAGAAGCGCGCAAGCAGTGAAGGGGAGCAAGACAATGTCGCAACAGCCAATAGGTGTGGTCGGCGCCGGTACCATGGGGCAGGGTATTGCGCAGGTGCTGGTCACCAGCGGTTTTCCGGTACGGCTCTATGATGTCGCCGATGAGCAGTTGAGTCGTGCCCAGTCTGCCATCGACAAGGGACTCGGCAAGCTGGTGGCCAAGGAGAAGCTCGGCGAGGCGGAAAAGAGCGACGCCATGTCGCGACTGGAGACGACCACATCGCTCGAGGCCCTGCGCGGCTGCGAGGTGATCATCGAGGCCGCCCCCGAGCAGCCGGCACTGAAAGAGAAACTTTTCCGCGACCTGAGCCGCCTGAGCCATGACGCCATCCTGGCCTCGAACACCTCGTCACTCTCGCTGACCCGTCTCGCCGCGGTGTGCGAGCGTCCCGAGCGGGTAGTGGGCATGCACTTCTTCAACCCGGTGCCGGTGCTCAAGCTGGTCGAAGTGATTCGCGCCGAGCAGACCAGTGATGCCACCGTGGCGCGCATCGAGGCGCTGGCAACGTCGCTCGGCAAGACGTCGGTAGCGATTGCCGACTCGCCCGGGTTTGCCGTCAACCGCCTGCTGGTCCCGATGATCAACGAAGCCGCCTTTCTGTTGCAGGAAGGTGCCGCCAGCGCCGAGGACATCGATCAGTCGATGAAGCTTGGCGCCGCTCACCCCATGGGTCCGCTGGCGCTCGCCGACCTGATCGGGCTGGATGTCTGCCTGGCAATCATGGAGGTGCTGCAGGAGGGGTTCGGCGATCCTAAATATCGCCCCTGCCCGCTGCTCAGGCGCATGGTGGCGGCCGGTTATCTCGGCAGGAAATCAGGGCGCGGCTTCCACATCTACCAGTAAGCGACGATTCACTGCTGTGCTCGACCAAGAAAGGATTGCCGACCAACCAAGCGTTCGCTAGGGTTGGTCGGTATCGTCCTGACAACAAGCAAGGAGCCCTCATGAGCGAGAAGCTGATCGACGTAGTGGACAACGCCGGGGTCGTGCGCCTGACCATCAATCGTCCCAAGGCGCTGAATGCCCTTAACAGCGCCGTGTTGACCGAACTGGAAGCGGTGCTCACCGAGCTGGAAAAGCGCAACGACCTGCGTGCGGTGCTGATCACCGGTGCGGGGGAAAAATCCTTCGTGGCCGGTGCCGACATTACCGAGATGCGTGACAAGACCCCGGAAGAAGCACGCGCGTTCGCCAGCCAGGCGTTACGTACCATCAAGCGACTGGAAACGCTCCCGGTGCCGGTGGTCGCCCTGGTGAATGGATTTTGTCTTGGCGGCGGCTGCGAACTGGCGCTGGCCTGCGACTGGGCCGTAGCCAGTGACAACGCCATCTTCGGCCAGCCCGAGGTACTGCTGGGGGTGATTCCGGGCTTTGGCGGCACCCAGCGGCTGCCGCGCCGGGTGGGGCCTGCTATGGCTATCGATCTGGTTACCACCGGGCGCAAGATCGATGCCCAGGAGGCGCTGCGCATCGGTCTGGTCAACCGTGTGATGCCCCAGGCCGAGCTCGATGCCTACGCCGAGGAGCTTACCAAGCAGCTCGCCGGCAACGGCCCCCAGGCGGTGCGTGCCTCCAAGCAGGCGGTACACGATGGCCTGGATCAGGATCTCGACAGCGCCCTGGCGCTGGAAACCGCGCTGTTCGCCGTTTGCTTCGCGGGTAACGAGCAGAAGGAAGGCATGACCGCCTTCGTCGAGAAACGCAAACCGAACTTCTGACCGGTCAGCTATTACGACGTGGGAAGGCCGCAGCGTAGGTCACGCTGCGGCTTTTTGCGTTTCAGTGTCGGTCTTGATCAGGCCAGGGCGCGCCGCCGTCGGCGAATCATGCCGGTGGCGATGGCGGTACCGGCAAGGGTGATGGCCATGCCGATAAGCACTTGCAGGCTGAGCCTCTCGCCCAGCAGCAGGTAGCCCCACAGCAGCGCGCTGACCGGTACCAGAAAGGTGACCGTCGAGGTGGCGGTGGCGCCGGCGCTCGAGATCAGCCCGAAGTAGAGCAGGAAAGCTATCGTAGTGCTGAATACCGCAAGCCCCAGGCCATTGGCCCATGCCAGGCCGCTGATCGGCTCGCTGGGCCAGAGCAGCAGTCCGGGAATCAGCAGGATCAGCGCAGACATGGCGGTGCTGCCGGCAGCCAACACCCGTACCGGCAGGTGAGACAGGTGGGTCTTGGAGTAGTTGCTGGCCACGCCATAGCAGAGCGTGGCGCCCAGGGCGGCCAGAATGAACCAGCCATCGCCGCCCAGCGCGAAGTCGAGCCGGTTGGCCGAGAGCACATAGACGCCGACGAAGGCCAGCGCCAAGCCGAGATATTGCTGGCGCTGAACCGGCGTGGTGAAAAACAGCGCGCCAAGCAGGGCGGTGAAAATCGGCGTGGTGGCGTTGATCAGTGACGTGAAGCCGGCCTCGAGGCGTATGGTGGCCACGGCCAGCAGTACGAAGGGCAACACATGGTTCACCAGGCCCAGCAGTAGCAGGCCGCCCTTGTTCTCCCACACCAGTTTGAGATAGCGCAGACTGAGCAAAAGCGGGAGAAGCAGCAGAGCGGCGATACCCATGCGCACCAGAATGAGCGGTATCGGACCGAATTCCGGCACCGCCACCCGCATGAAGATGAACGACATGCCCCATAGCGTAGAGAGCAGAATCAGGCGCAGGGAGTCGGCCGGTGTCATTGCAGCGGTCCTTGGCGGCAGTGGCTGAAAAGAGAGCGTAAACGAAAAGGTCTGTAGATAGATAGCCTACTATCCATCAATAATCATGATGTAAATCATCAGCAAAAACGTCTACTCGCCAGCTGAACCAACGATTATCCAGTTCTCTTCATCGACGCTGATCGGCACCCGATCAAGCGCACAGCCGGTACCGAGTCCGCTGATCCCTTCTCCCGTGCGGGTGGAGAAGGCTGCATCGTGATTGCTGCAGCGAAGCGCCTCGCCATCCTGGCTGAGAATGCGTGGCCCGCGCTGATCGAGGGGCAGATATTGGTGGGGGCAAGCGTTGACGTAGCCGAGCAGGGCATCGTGGAGGCGTACCAGCAGCAGCGGGAAGCTTCCGTTTTCGCCTTCCAGGGTCAGGCTGTGAGTACTGCCGACCGCGATGTCATCCAGTCGAACGAGGCGCGTGCCCAACGCGGGTGCGCTACGATACTGTTGCCAGGCCTGAGTCATGCTGACGTCTCGTAATGAAAGCGGGCCGACATTGTCGCCAATGCCGGCCCGCTTGTCAGTGCCTTCACGGCACTAGGCGTCGAGATCAGTCCTCGAGTTCGATTTCCTTGGCGAGGTGGCGTTCGCCGTCGTAGTCGAAGTCGATCTCGACCTTCTGGCCTTCCTCGAGATCGTCGAAGCTGCTCAGACCGTCATCGTAGTCGGTATCATCATCGGTATGAAACACAATCCCCTGTACGGTCAGGGTACGGGCTTCATGATCCAGCGACTCGATATCGCCTTCGATATCGTCGGCACTGGCGGTGACTGAGAAGCTCAGCAGCAGGGCGGAGGTGACAACAGCAAAGCGTTTCAGCATGGTTCCTCTCCTTGATCCATGGTATGTGCACTACCAGCTTAATTAGATCGGTTCGCGAAAGCGAGTTACGAAATGTTTAGCAGAGGAAACATAAGTGAGAATCTCGGAGCTCAACGTATATCCCGTCAAGTCGCTGGGTGGCATTCGTCTTGAACATGCCACCTTGGGAGTACGCGGCCTGGCTTTCGATCGCCACTGGATGGTGGTCGACCAAGTGGGACGCTTCGTTACCCAACGGCAGCTACCGGGTATGGCGCGGATTTCGGTGCGTCTCGAAAGCGACTCGCTGGTGCTCGAGCACCCCGAAGCGGAGCCGCTGACCATCTCTCTGGAGAGGCGTGACCAGCCAGGGTTGACCGCCTACGTGTGGGACGATATCTGCCAGGCGCTGGATGAGGGGCCACAGGCATCCGAGTGGCTGGGCCGAGTGCTGGGCGACCTGAGAGGCAGCTCGCTGCGCCTGGTGCGCTTTGACGATAAGCATCATCGTCCTGTCGAGTCGCGCTATCTGCAAGGTGAAGAGGCGCATACCGCCTTTGCCGATGGCTATCCCTTTCTGATTGCCACTCAGGGTTCGCTCGAAGCGCTGAATCAGGTCCTTCAGCAGAAGGGGCTCATACCGCTGCCAATGAACCGGTTCCGCCCTAACATCGTACTCGAGGGTAGCCCAGGCTTCGCTGAGGATGGTTGGAGTGAGCTGGCTTCACTCGACGACAACTACCGTTTCGGCCTGCGCAAGCCGTGCCAGCGCTGCAAGATCACTACCATCGACCAAGCCAGTGCCACTATCGACGTACCTGGCGAGCCGTTGCAAACCTTGATCGAGATGAAGACACAACCGCTGCGTCCTGGCGCCTACTTTGGCCAGAACGCCACGCTGCTGGCTGGCGAGGGCCACACTATCGCGGTAGGCGATGTTCTCGTCCCGCACTGACAGCTGGATGTGGAAGAGCCACAAAAAAGAAGCCCGCCAGGCGGCGGGCATAAGCAAGGGACTCACGACTGCTGTGCAAGAACTGGCGTGAGCAGTCTCAAGTTAGCCCTTTTTCCTCAATGCGAATGTCATCAATTCCCCTTCCTTTGTGTAAGCAATTGCCCACGCGGCCTGTAAGGCGCTTGTATGAGTGAGCCGATAGGGCAGTGGCGAGGTTTGTATACAAGCATGAAATGACTATGATGAGGGCCCCTTTTTCAGGAGTGCCCTCGATGAGTTTGCATGTGTATCTTTCTGGTGAAATTCACACCGATTGGCGTGATGAGATCGAGCGCGGCGCAAAAGCGGCCGGTTTGGACATCGTCTTCTCCGCTCCCGTGACCGACCATGACGCCAGCGATGCCGCCGGTGACCACCTTGGAGAAGAGAGCAAGCCGTTCTGGCGCGACCACAAGTCGTCGAAGGTCAACGCCATCCGTACCAAGACGATGATCGAGCAGAGCGACCTGGTCGTGGTGCGCTTCGGCGACAAGTACAAGCAGTGGAACGCTGCCTTCGATGCCGGCTACTGCGCCGCTCTGGGCAAGCCATACATCACCCTTCACGGCGAGGAGATCGTCCATCCGCTCAAGGAGGTCGATGCCGCCGCCATGGCCTGGGCGACCACTACCGAGCAGGTGGTCGAGATCCTGCGCTATGTGACCCGTGGCTGAGGCTGGCAGCGGCAATTTTTACGGTTTTTTAAGGTTGAGCTGTGCTTTCATGCCGTCACTTCGATGATGAGGTGATGGCTGCATGCGTACCGTCGGATACGGTGTAAACGAAGTTGGCGCACGGCTAAGGTACCACTGGCGTAGCTGGTCGCCCGTGCTCAAGGTCATGTCGGTGCTGTGGGCCGTGCTTGCCGTCTTCATGACCGTTCCATGGCTCGTGCTGTTCATCGAGCGTGACCCTGACGCTCGCGCCTTCGCTCTTTCGATCATTCTCGTCATGGCGGCCGTCGCGCTGGTGTGGCTCTCCACGGTTCGCACGCGGATCGAACTCAAGCCCTGGCAGATGTTCGTCGTCACCACCTTCAGCTGGATCAGTGTCAGCGGCTTTGCCAGCCTGCCGCTGGTGCTGGGCGCACCGCAGCTCACCTTCACCAACGCCGTGTTCGAATCGGTGTCGGCCATAACCACCACGGGCTCCACCATACTGATCGGCATCGAGAGCCTTTCCGATGGGTTGAAGCTGTGGCGGGGCATCATGCAATGGCTGGGCGGCATCGGCATCATCGTCATGGGAATCGCCATTCTGCCTTTCCTCAAGGTGGGCGGCATGCGCCTGTTCCACACCGAATCGTCCGACTGGTCGGACAAGGTCATGCCGCGTACGGGGGGCATCGCCAAGGCCACTCTGAGCATCTACTGCGGCTTCACCCTGATCGCGATACTGGCCTATTGGGTGGGTGGCATGGCCCTGTTGGATGCGGTGGTGCATGGCATGACCTCCCTGGCCACCGGTGGCTTCGCCAATTCCGACGCCTCGTTCGGCGCCTACGCCGAGCAGCCTCACCTGCTGTGGATGGCATCGCTGTTCATGCTGACCGGAGCGCTGCCCTTCGTGCTCTACATCCGTACGCTGCGCGGCTCGAGCATGGCGCTGTGGCGGGATCAACAGGTGCAGGGGCTGCTGGTATTGCTGACACTGGTGATCCTTAGCCTCACGCTGTGGCGCATCTGGCTGGGCACGGCGCCGTTCGAAGCGCTCACCCACGTTACCTTCAACGTCATCTCGGTGGTGACCACTACCGGCTACGCCTCGGACGACTACAGTACCTGGGGGGCGCTGGCCTACGTGGCGTTCTTCTACCTGACTTTCGTCGGCGGCTGCAGCGGCTCTACCAGCGGCGGCATGAAGATCTTCCGTTTTCAGGTGTCCACCCTCCTGCTGCGCAATCAACTGCGCTTTCTGGTCCACTCTCAGGGGGTCTTCGCTTCGCGTTACAACGGCCAGCCGCTAACCGACGACATTACCCGTGGCGTGGTAGCGTTCTCGTTCTTCTTCTTTCTAACCATCGCCGGTTTGGCCCTGGGGCTTGCCTTGATGGGGCTGGATATGACCACGGCCCTCTCGGGAGCGGCAACCGCGGTGGCCAACGTGGGTCCGGGGTTGGGCGACATCATAGGGCCGGCGGGCAATTTCGCGCCGCTTCCGGATGCGGCGAAATGGTTGCTGTGCGTCGGCATGCTGCTGGGGCGTCTGGAGATCCTGACCGTCCTGGTACTGCTTACACCGATGTTCTGGCGCAAGTGAGGGAGCGATGACAGCATCACTACCGCTGCAGGAAGAGCTCTCACCCGATTCGGTCAGTCCGGTGCGGCCGCAACTGCTGGTCGCCCTGGGCGGCCGCAGCGAGGAAGATGCCGCGCTGGTCAGAGCGGCGCATCGTCATGCTCAGCGCGAGGGAGTCGCCTGGCGCGCGGTGCATGTCGATAACGGCCGTGCAAGTGCCAGGGAGCGGCTGACGCTTGATCAGACCCTGGCGCTGGTGGGCAGGCTCGGCGGTGAGGTGCGCATCCTGCAGGGCGCAGGACGAGCACGGGAGCTGCATGATTATGCCGTGGAGCAGGGTGTCGCCACGTTGATGATAGGGCGCACGCGTCCTTCGGGGTGGCGCTTCTGGAGGCGGCCGCTGGCGGAGCGCTTGCTGCATTTAGGTGGAACCTACGATCTGGTGGTCGTCGCCGAAGCCCGCCCCCGGTCTCGATTTCGCCATCTTCTCCACGTTCGCCGCTGGCAGCCGCTGGGCTGGCGCGAGACCTGGGTCGTGGCCGGGTGCTTTCTCGTGGCGGTAGCCGTCTCTTGGGCCTTGGAGTTCTGGCTTGAACTGGCCAACCTGTCTCTCATCTTTCTGGCCGCGGTGCTGGCCAGTGCCGCCCTGGCGGGTACGCGAGCCGCCATGCTCTCCGCCGTTCTGGGTTTTCTTGCCTTCAATTTCCTCTTCACCAGGCCGCGTTTCTCTCTGGCGATGGTCGAGCGCGAGCAACTGTTGACCGTCATCTTTTTCCTTCTGGTGGCGGTGGTGGTCGGCCAGCTCGCCGGCAGCGCGCGACAGCGTCTCATGGCGCTGCGCAGCAGTCGTGAACAGACCCACCGGCTGCTCACCTTCTCTAGGGCTCTCTCCGTCGCCACCGACCGAGAGCAGGTGTGTGATGTTGGCGTCACGACGCTGGAGCGCTGTCTGGGGGTGCCGGTGGCATTCCTCGATGAGGGTGAGGCAGGCGCGGGGCTGTCGCTACGCGGGGCACTACCGGCGAATGTCAGGCTGGGTGCCGCGGAGGAGGTCGCCGCAAGATGGAGCTGGCAGCATCTAAAACCGAGCGGTGCCGGCACGGCGATACAGTCGGAGCTGCGCTGGCGCTTCATTCCGCTCGTCGAGCAGGAACGCGTGCTGGGGATCGTGGGGCTGGAGCTCGCCGTGCGCGATCGTCCCCTGGGGCCCGATCAGGAGACGTTGGTCATTACCTTGACTCGCCAGCTCGGCATGGCCCTGGAGCGCACGCGGCTGGTGGCCGAGCTGGGTGCTTCCCGGCTCTCGGAAGAGAACGAGCGCCTGCGCTCGGCGCTGCTTTCATCGGTATCTCACGACCTGCGCACACCGCTCGCCTCGATCATCGGCTCGGCAAGCTCGCTCAGAGAGCTGGAGCCACAGCTCAGCCACAGCGACCGACGCGAGTTGCTCGACGGCATCCTGGCTGAAAGTGAGCGACTCAATCGCTATATCCAGAACTTGCTCGACATGACGCGCCTCGGGCATGGAGGTCTCAAGCTCGAGCGCGACTGGGTCTCGCTCGACGACCTCATCACCGCAGCGCTGAAACGCCTTGGCACGGCGCTGGAGGGAGTGCGAGTGGAGCGTGAGGGGGCTGCCCGGGTGCCGCTGCTCTATGTGCATCCCGCGCTGATCGAGCAGGCCCTGGTCAATGTCATCGACAACGCCGTTCGTTTTTCCCCCGCCGGCGGCCGGGTGGGAATTCTCTCCGGCCTTGATGCCGCAGGCGGGCGGCTGGAAATTCGCATCACCGATCAGGGCCCCGGCATCCCGCCGGAGCAGCGCGAGGCAGTCTTCGACATGTTCTTCACCGGCGGCAAGGGCGACAGGGGGCGCCACGGCAGCGGGCTGGGCCTGGCCATATGTCGAGGCATGTTGGGTGCCCACGGTGGCAGCGTCGAAGCGCTGCCCGGCCCCGATGGTCGTGGCACCGCCATCGTCATGCGCCTGCCGCTGGCCGTTCCCGAGGTGGTGGGTGCCGATGACGACTGAACGTTTCCACATACTCGTCATCGATGACGAGCCGCAGATTCGCCGCTTCCTGCGTATCAGTCTGCAGTCTCAGGGATTCGACGTCAGCGAGGCGGCCTCGGGTAGGGAGGGGCTGACCCTCTTCAATACGCTGCGGCCCGATCTGGTGCTGCTGGATCTCGGGTTGCCTGACATGGACGGGCAGCGAGTGCTCGAGGCGCTGCGCAGAACGGCTCAGGTGCCGGTCATCGTAGTGTCGGTTCGGGAGCAGGAGGCGGAGAAGGTACGAGCACTCGATTCGGGGGCCAACGACTACGTCACCAAGCCTTTCGGCATTCAGGAGTTGCTGGCACGGATTCGTGCACTCTTGAGGCGCCAAGGCACCGTCGGAAGCGGCTTCAGCACGCTGCGCCTGGGGCGTGCAGGGCTCGTGATAGACCTTGCGGCGCGGCGTGTGGTTCTGTCAGGCGATACCGTGCACCTCACGCCCAAGGAGTATGCCGTGCTCGATCAGCTGGCACGCCATGCCGGAAGGGTAGTGAGCCAGACCCAGCTGTTACGCCATGTCTGGGGGCCCACGCACACCCACGACACCCACTATCTGCGCATCGTCATCAGCAAGCTGCGCAACAAGCTGGGCGACGATCCACATGCGCCCCTGCTGTTGCAGACCGAAGCCGGTATCGGCTATCGCCTGCTGGTCGATCTTCTGGAAGAGCCCTAAGTCATGCCGCAAGGAGCAGTGAGATGAAGATCATCATCCTGGGCGCCGGCCAGGTCGGCGGTACGCTGGCCGAGCATCTGGCCCGCGAGGAGAATGACATCACGGTGGTGGATACCGACGGCGAGCGGTTGCGCGAACTGCATACCCGCCTCGACATCCGCACCGTGGTCGGCCCCGGCTCCTATCCCGTGGTGCTGCGTCAGGCCGGCTGCGAAGACGCCG
>NZ_JBYCKL010000030.1:0-40740 GCF_057473365.1 Halomonas sp. TH-94 | reverse complement strand
TGATGCCCAGCCCCGGCTCGACGGCATGGCCAGGCGTCTACTCGAGATCGAGGAAACGCGGGGGGTAGGCATTTATAGCGATCAGGGGCTGATTGAGCTGGAAATGGGCCGGAATCGTGCCCAGGTAGCCACATCGTCGCCCCGCGAAATGCAGCTCGATAGCAGCGGCGACCTGTGGCGCCTGATGATGCCCCTGATCGCAGCGGAAAACGGTGCTTCCGGAGCCACTCAGGCCTGGATCGAACTCGATATCGATACCCGCGCCCTCACCCTGGACTACTATCGGCGTCTGGCAACCACGGGGCTGAGCCTGTTGCTCTTGGGGCTGCTGCTATTCGTCATCGCCTCGGCGCTCGGCCGCCGGCTCGACTCCAGTCTGGACGGTGCAGCAGAAGCGCTCAGACGCCTGCGCAGTGGCGACCTCGAGGCACGTCTACCCGAGCAAGGGGCTCCGGAACTACGACGCCTGGCACGACACGTCAACGCCCTGGGCGACGAGATGCAGCAGTCGCGCGAGAACACCCAGCGACTGATCGAGCAGACCACGTCAGATCTGGAAGAGTCGATGGAAACCATCGAGATAAAGAACATCGAACTCGATCTGGCTCACCGCAGGGCGCTGGAGGCGAATCGCATCAAGTCGGAGTTTCTGGCCAACATGAGTCACGAAATCCGCACCCCGTTGAACGGCATCATCGGCTTCTGCCGACTGTTGGGGCGCTCCCGCCTGGAACCACGTCAGCGCGAGTGGCTCGACCAGGTCCAGGTGGCTTGCGACAACTTGCTGGCTCTGGTCAATGACGTACTCGATTTCTCGCGCATGGAGGCCGGCCGGCTGGAGCTGGACCGCGCCGAACTGGACATGGTCGCACTGGTCGACGAAGCCCTGGCGCTACAGGCACCGTTGGCTCACCAGAAGGGCCTGCACCTGCTTGGGCTGGTCTACGATGACGTGCCTTCACCGCTCCGTGGCGACCCGCTGCGCATACGTCAGGTCTTGACCAACCTGACCCACAACGCGCTCAAGTTCACCGAGCGAGGCGAGGTCATCGTTCGCGTCATGGTCGAGGAGCAGCGCGATGCGGGTCACGTCCTGCTGCGTATCAGCATCAGCGATACCGGTATCGGGCTCACCCCCCAGGAGCAGCACAATCTTTTCCAGGCGTTTCGTCAGGCCGCTGCCAGCCACCCGCGGCAGTACGGCGGTTCGGGCCTTGGGCTGGCAATCAGCCGTCAACTGGTCGAGCAGATGGGTGGACAGATCACCGTGGAAAGCGAACCTTCACACGGTTCGACCTTCTCGTTCACATTACCGCTCGACGTTCTGGGCTGCTCGGTGGAGACCCATGAGACAATTCTCGAGGGCAGCCGCGTGGCGCTCTACGAACCCCACGCCCCGACTCGCCATGCCTTGAACCATCTGCTCACGCTATGGGACGGAGAGGTGGAAGAACTCACTCAGCCGAACCTGACGCCCCCCTACCCTGCACTGATGGTCGCCGCTCTACCCACCGAGCTGAACGACGATGTCATCAATGAATGGCGAACCCGCCTCCAGACTTGCCCCTGCCCGGTGCTGCTGCTGGTCAACATGGCGCCCCTCGACATGCCCGACCTGCAGCTCCCACGAGGCTGCGAGATCCTGTGCAAGCCGGCCTCGCGTCAGGCACTCGCCGATGCCCTGCGCCGCTGTTACGCAGCCAAGCAGCGTCCGATGCTGGAAGCAAGAAGCGACGTTCAGCCGCGGGTGCTGGTAGTGGATGACAACACCATCAACCGACGGCTGCTGAGGGAGCTGCTCAAACGCCCGGGCCTGGAGCTGAGCGAAGCAGGAAGTGGCGAAGAGGCGCTGCGACTCGCCGAAGGGGAAATTTTCGACCTGGTACTGATGGATATCCGCATGCCCGGGATGGACGGCATCGAGACCACCCAAGCACTACGCCGACTAGGCGGGCCCTGGACCCGCTGCCCGATCATCGCTGTGACCGCCCATGCCCATGACAGCGAGCGCCAGCGGCTTCATGCCGCCGGCCTGCAGGAAGTGCTGATAAAACCCGTGGATTCCAATCGGCTGGAGACCGTACTGCAACGCCACATTGGCCTGGTCCCACCCTCGGTCGAACCTGCCGACACCCCCGCCACGCTCCCTGGCCGAGAAAGGGAAGAAGTGGCGAGCGACCTGGCGGTAGTCGATTTGGTGCTAGGTGCACGGCTGGCCAACGGCAGCGAGAGCCTGGCCCGGGAGCTGATAGACGAACTCGTCGCTTCATTGCCGGCGACCCTCGAGGAGCTACACGCCGCGCTCGCGACTGGCGATGCCGAGATCCTGCTGGATGCGGTGCACGCCCTCAACGGCGCCTGCCGCTATTGTGGCGCTCCGGAGCTTGCCCTGGTGGCGGAGACACTGGAAACCCGGATTCGATCACGCGGAATGGATGATCTCAGCTCGCTGCTCGACGATCTTTTCCGCGCTATCGAACGACTGCGCAAATGGCATGCCGAGACTCACCAAGCCACGGCGAACGCACCTCTCGACAGTAGCAGCCCCGCTGCCCCTCTCCAGGATGGTGAATCGCCCTGAAACCGGATCATTCGGCGTCGTGATCATGCTCATGGTGATGATCGTGCTCATGGTGATGATCGTGCTCCTCCAGCGAGGCAATGAAACCCGCCTCCTGGCCGGCGATGATCAGCCGCTTCATCTCGGCCACGGCCTCCTTGAGGCCGACAAACAGAGCTCGGGCGATGATGGCATGTCCAATGTTGAGCTCGTTCAGCCCTGGAATCGCCGCTATGGCCTCGACGTTGTGGTAATGCAAGCCGTGCCCGGCATTGACCGTCAGCCCCAGTTCCAGCGCCATCTCCGTCGCAGCTGACAGACGCGCATGCTCCTCGCGTGCCACCCGGCCCTCGCCCTCGGCGTAGGCCCCGGTATGCAGCTCGATGACCGGGGCTCCGCAGCGCTTGGCCGCCTCGATCTGAGTGGGTTCGGGATCGATGAACAGCGACACTTCACAGCCCGCAGCCGCCAGACGGCGGCATGCATCGGCAATGGCATCGAAGCTCCCCACCACATCGAGCCCGCCTTCGGTGGTCAGCTCTTCACGCTTTTCCGGCACCAGGCAGACATGCGCCGGGCGGATCTCCTCGGCCAGCGCCAGCATCTCCTCGGTCACCGCCATTTCCAGGTTCATGCGCGTATTGAGCACCTCGGCCAGGATTCGTACGTCGCGCTCCTGGATATGCCGACGGTCCTCGCGCAGGTGCACGGTGATACCGTCGGCGCCCGCTTCCTCGGCCAACAGCGCCGCCTGGACAGGGTCGGGATATCGAGTGCCACGGGCCTGACGCAGGGTGGCAATGTGATCGATGTTTACGCCAAGCAGAATGCGCGGGGGATTCATGTCGCTCTCCGGCAGAGATAAAGTAAGGCAGTCAGTGTGAGGGGGGGCGGCGCCGTTCGGCAAGCTGGCGCATCAGTTCACGCGAGCGCAATGGTCGCGCGCCAAGCAGGGGCGCCAGCGCCGCACGGGCTATGGCCTTGGTCGGCCCGGCCAGGCCCGGCGCAGACAGATCGCCACCTGCCAGCAGGCGCAGGGTGCGTCCATCGATACCGGGGTCACCGGGCACGAAGGCGCGCGAGAGACTGTCGAAGCGGTAGCGGCCCTGGGGGTCGAGCTCGCCTCCCTCCGGGGTGGTATAACGTGGCGCGGCATCCAGCGTTTCGAGCAGGGAGAACTCGAGACGTCGCAGCGCTACGGCGCGGCCCTCGGGCCGCGGCAGCGCGTCGAGCAGCGCCGCATAGAAGGCGAATACGTCCCCGGCCGGCAGCTCCACCGGCAACGTTCGCGTCAGCAGCTCGTTGGCATAGAGGCCGCAAATCAGCCCTTCACCCACCAGCAGGGCCGCCGCACCGCGACTTTCCATCAAGCGCAGACGCTTGAGCTCCCCATCCCCACCCCAGGTGACGTGCAGTGGAGCGAAAGGCTGCAGCCGGCTGCGCGAGCGCGAGCCCGGCCGTTGGACTCCCTGAGCTACCGCGCGGACGCGCCCATGCTCCAGGGTAAGCAGTTCCACCAGCGCGCTGGTTTCGCGATAAGGGCGTTTGTGGAGAAGGAAGGCCGGCTGTGGCTGCATGGTCAGTCGAGATCGTAACCGAGGCTCTTCAACGCTCTCTCGTCGTCCGACCAACCGCGCTTCACCTTGACCCACAGGTTGAGCATGACTTTGGCGTCCAGCGCCCGCTCCATGTCGAGCCGTGCCTCGCGCCCGATATTCTTGATCCGCTCGCCTTTATCACCGATGAGGATCTTCTTCTGACCGTCACGCTCCACCAAGATCAGGGCGCTGATATGTACCACCCTGCCCTCGTCGCGAAACTCTTCGATCTCGACCGTCACCTGATAGGGCAGTTCGTCCCCCAGTTGACGCATGATCTTCTCGCGCACCAGCTCGGCCGCCAGGAAACGCTGGCTCCTGTCGGTGATCTGATCTTCGGGGAAGTGGTGGATACCCTCGGGGAGGTGTTTGGCGACCTCCGACTCCAGTTCCGGCACGTTGGTGCCGTGCTTGGCGGAAATCGGGATGATGGCGGCAAACTCACGTCGCGCACCGACCTCGGCCAGCCACGGAAGCAGCGTGCTCTTGTCTTCGAGACGGTCGACCTTGTTGACGGCCAGGATCACCGGCGCATCGACGTGCTCCAGCCGTGTCAGGACCACCTGATCCTCCTCGGTCCAGCGGGTACGGTCGATGATGAAAACGACGCAGTCCACGTCACGCAGCGCCTGAGTGGCAGCCTGATTCATGAAGCGGTTGATCGCCTTGTTGCGATCGCGCCCCAGGATATGAATCCCCGGCGTGTCGACGTAGATGAACTGGGCCTCGCCCTCGGTCTTGATGCCCATGACCTGGTGTCGGGTAGTCTGGGGTCGGCGCGAGGTGATCGACACCTTCTGACCGAGAATGCGGTTCATCAGGGTCGATTTACCGACGTTGGGGCGGCCAACGATGGCTACGAATCCACAGGTCTCGCTCATGATGACTGCCCTTTGCGGTTCTCGAGCTGAAGCAGCGCAAGCTCGGCTGCCTGCTGCTCGGCATGCCGACGACTGGACCCGGTACCCAGGGTATGCGAATCCAGCAGCTCGACGTGACACTGAACGGTGAACGTCTGATCGTGCGCTTCACCTTCTACCGATACCACATCGTAGCGTGGCAGCGGTGATTGACGCGACTGCAGGAACTCCTGCAGTCGCGTCTTGGGATCCTTCTGCGTGTCCTGCAGGTCGATCGACTCCAGGCGCTCGGCATACCAGGCCAGCACGCGGGTTCGCGCTACGTCCATTCCGGCATCGAGATAGATGGCGCCGAGAACGGCTTCCACGGCATCGGCCAGAATCGAGTCGCGGCGATGACCGCCGCTCTTCATCTCGCCGGAACCCAGCCGGAGACACTCGCCGAAGGACATCTCTCGCGCCAGCTCAGCCAGGGTCTGACCACGGACCAGCCGTGCCCGCAGGCGAGAAAGCTGCCCTTCACGAGCCAAGGCAAACCGCTCGTAGAGCGCCTCGGCAATGACGAAATTGACGATGGAGTCGCCGAGAAACTCCAGGCGCTCGTTGTTCTGGCCACCGAAACTGCGGTGCGTCATGGCCAGTTCCAGCAGCGTGATGTCGTTGAACGTATGGCCGATACGTCGGCTGAAAGCGGTAAGGGATTTGCTCACGTAATTCCTGTCATTACTGTTCCATCATTGGATGCGGCGAACCTGAGTGAAGCTGGGCAAGCCTCCATCCCAGTGCATCCACACGGCGAAAGCTCGACCGACGATGTTTTCCTCGGGCACGAAACCCCAGTACCGGCTGTCGTTGGAGTGGTCGCGGTTGTCACCCATGGTGAAGAAGTGCCCTTCCGGCACGACGATCTCGCGCACGCGTGGGCCTGGGTCACGTGGATTATTGTAGATACGATGACTGACCTCACCCAGGCTCTCTTCCAGCAGCCACTCGCCCCGAGCAGTAGGCGGCGACTCGTCCAGCAGTCGCTTGGGCACCGGCTCGCCGTTGATATAGAGCTGCTTGTCCTCGTAGCGCACCGTATCGCCCGGCAGCCCAACCACGCGCTTGATGAAATTCACCGAGGGCTCGTTGGGAAAGCGGAAAACCATGACGTCACCGCGCTCGGGCTCGCCCAGCTCGACGAACCGCGTGTGGGTCACGGGTAACCGCAGGCCGTAGGCGAACTTGTTGACAAGAATGAAGTCGCCCACCTCCAGGGTCGGACGCATGGAACCGGAAGGGATCTGGAAGGGCTCGACCAGAAAGCTGCGCAGCAGCAGCACTACCAGCAGGACCGGGAAGAAGGAGCGGGCGTAATCGACCGGCCAAGGCTCCTTCATGACGCGCTCGCGGGTGCTCTCGTCCAGCCCTTCCGTGGTAGCGGTCTCGACGGAGGCCAGCTTCTTGCGGCGCAACGGACGCCACCAGACTATATCGAGCAACCAAATGAATCCGGTGATGGCGACAGCCACCACCAGCAATAAAGAGAAATCCATGATATCGCCGGTCCTAGTCGTTCACCCTGAGTACGGCCAGGAAAGCATCCTGGGGAATTTCCACCCGACCGACCTGTTTCATGCGTTTCTTGCCCGCTTTCTGTTTCTCGAGCAGTTTCTTCTTGCGTGACACGTCCCCGCCGTAACACTTTGCCGTCACATTCTTGCGCAATGCCTTGACGGTGGAGCGTGCCACTACCTGGCCGCCAATGGCGGCCTGGATCGCCACATCGAACATCTGACGCGGGATCAGTTCCTTCATCTTTTCGACCAGGATCCGGCCACGACCATGAGCATGGTCACGGTGAATGATCACCGCCAAGGCGTCTACCCGGTCGCCATTGATCAGCACGTCCAGGCGCACCAGCTTGGCGGCCTCAAAGCGCTCGAAGTTGTAATCCAGCGAGGCATACCCTTTGGAAATGGACTTGAGTCGATCGAAGAAGTCCATTACCACTTCACTCATGGGCAGCTCATAGACGAGCTGGATCTGGCTGCCGAGAAACTGCATGTCGAGCTGGTTGCCGCGACGGTTCTCGCACTCCATTATCACATTGCCGACATACTCCTGGGGCACCAGGATGCTGGCCCTGACGATCGGCTCGCGCATCTCCTCCACGTCCGCCATGTCGGGCAGCTTGGAGGGGTTGGAGACATACTTGACCTCGCCGTTCTTCATTGCCAGCTCATAGACCACGGTGGGCGCCGTGGTGAGCAGGTCCATGTCGTACTCGCGCTCGAGTCGCTCCTGGATGATCTCCATGTGCAGCGTACCGAGAAAGCCGACACGGAATCCGAAGCCCAGGGCGTCGGAATTCTCCGGTTCGTACTCCAGCGAGGCATCGTTGAGCGCCAGCTTCTCCAGCGCATCGCGGAAATCCTCATAGTCGTCGGCGCTCACCGGGAACATGCCGGCATACACCTGCGGCTTGACCTTCTGAAAACCGGGCAGACGCTCGACGTCCGGCGACTTGGCGTGAGTGATGGTATCCCCTACCGGCGCGCCCTGGATGTCCTTGATGCCGGCCACCACGAAGCCCACCTCACCGGCGCGCAGAATGTTGGTTTCCTTGCGCAGCGGCGTGAAGATACCCACTTCGTTGGCCTGCCAGTCGCGCCCCGTCGACTTGATACGGATCTTCTCGCCTTTCTTCATCGTGCCTTGGAAGATGCGTACCAGCGACACTACCCCAAGGTAGTTATCGAACCAGGAGTCGATGATCAACGCTTGCAGCGGCGCTTCGGGGTCCCCTTTGGGCGGCGGAATGTCGCGCACCAGGCGTTCGAGCAGCGCGTCGATGCCCAACCCGCTCTTGGCCGATACCTGGCAGGCATCGGTGGCATCGAGACCGATGATCTCCTCGATCTCGTGGGCCACCTTGTCGGGATCCGCCTGGGGCAGGTCCATCTTGTTGAGTACCGGCAGCACCTCGAGCCCCTGCTCGATGGCGGTATAACAGTTGGCTACCGATTGCGCCTCGACGCCCTGGGCGGCATCCACCACCAGCAGCGCCCCTTCACAGGCATACAGCGAGCGTGATACCTCGTAGGAGAAATCGACGTGGCCTGGCGTATCGATGAAGTTGAGCTGGTAGGTGTTGCCGTCCTGGGCGTGATAGTCGAGTGTCACCGACTGAGCCTTGATGGTGATACCACGCTCACGCTCGAGATCCATCGAGTCGAGCACCTGCTCTTTCAACTCGCGCTCGGTCAGGCCACCGCAGCTCTGGATCAGGCGATCCGCCAAGGTCGACTTGCCGTGGTCGATATGGGCAATGATGGAGAAATTCCGAATGTGATTCAGTTTTCCGTTACTTGCTTCGTTGCTCATCTAACCCAGTCCGGTGTTCGACACGAGCGCGGCAGCGGCAGTTTTGGTCGGCGCCCGTTCACGTCATATGAATTCAATGGCCGGTATTGTACCGGCATGGCCAGGGGTTGGACAGCACAGCCGTAGGAGGCGGCAAAAACGACGACACCTTCCGCCCTTGGGCGGAAGGTGTCGCGTAGTGCGGTAACGTCTTGGGGATCAGCTACGACCCAGGCGCAGCGCCACGAACAGTGAGCGACCGTCACGATAGAGGCGCACGGGCACGGCACGATCGGTGGGCAGGGATTCGACCAGCTCGCGCAGCTGCGCCGGGTCCTCGACGCCATGATGATCGAGGCTGACGATCACATCGCCGGGACGAATGCCGGCGTCGGCCGCCGCGCCGCTCGGATCGATATCACGCACGAGGACACCGCTGTCGATACCCATCCGCTGCCGTTCGGCTTCATCGAGTTCGGCGGCTGCGATCCCCAGTCGGGCTTGAGCATCCGAAGCGCCGGAGCGTGCCTGGGCCGGCTGCTCGCTATCCGGCCAGTCGCCGATGGCCACTGCCAGGTTCTGCCGCTCGCCATCGCGCATGATGGTCAGGTCCGCCTCCTCGCCTGGCGTTACCCGGCCTATCAGCCGCGGCAGGTTGCGCGAGCGCTCGACCTCTTCGCCGTCGACCTCCAGCACGATGTCGCCGGCACGCAGCCCGGCACGTGCCGCCGGACCCTCAGGATCGAGGTCGGCGATCAAGGCGCCGCTTGCGCTGTCCATGCCGAACGATTCGGCCAGATCCCGTGAAACCGGCTGGATCATCACGCCTAGCCAGCCGCGGCGTACACGGCCGTCGTCACGCAACTGATTTGCCACGTCCATGGCCACATTGATGGGAATGGCGAAAGAGACCCCCATGAAACCGCCGCTACGAGTGAAGATCTGAGCGTTGATGCCCACGACTTCACCGTCGAGGTTGAACAAGGGGCCGCCCGAATTGCCTGGGTTGATGGCAACGTCGGTCTGGATGAACGGTACGTAGGCATCACGCGGCAATGTGCGATTGATGGCGCTGATGATCCCGGCGGTGACCGAGTAGTCGAAGCCGAAAGGTGAGCCGATAGCGGCCACCCACTCGCCAACGCGCAGACCGTCGGAGTCCCCCATGCGCAGCGTAGGCAGATCCGCCGCCTCGACCTTGAGCAAGGCCACGTCCGTCTGTGTGTCGGCACCAATAAGCTCTGCTTCCAGCTCGCGGCGATCATTGAGGCGCACGAGGATTTCGTCGGCCCCCTCCACCACATGGGCATTGGTCAGGATGTAGCCATCGTCGCTGATGATGAAGCCGGAGCCCAGCGACTGGCGCTCCTGCCCTCTTCCGGGCCCGCCACCACCGGGTGGCGCCGGCATGCGGTCGCCGAAGAAATGGCGGAAGATGTCCGGGATTTCCTGCCCGCCGAAGCCTTCGAAGGCCTGGGAGCGCCCCGGCATCATTCGGGTAGTGGAGATATTGACAACCCCGGGGGCCGACTGCTCGACCAGTACGGTGAAATCGGGCAAGTCACGGGCAAAGGCGGACTGCCACGATAGCAGCATGGCCAACAGCAACGCCCAAAGGGTGACGTGTCGCGTCATTGGCATCATAGAAGCTCCTGCATCAGCGTTGTGCTTTTCTCAGCGAAAATGTCGTTTCGTGAAACGTTTTCAGTAACGCCTTTTTTGGCAAATTGGTGACTCACACTGCTTCTTTCAAGACACATTCGAGCGGTTTCGACTTCTGAAAGATGCGCTAATCCGAAGCCGCCTGCTCCTGCCAGACCAGGCTTTCCGCCACCTGAGCCAGGACGCGAGGTGGCAGTTCACCCATCACCACGACCTGCATCGGCCGGCCCTCTACCGCCACATGGCGTACTACCGCCAGGGATATACCCAAACGGTGCAGGCCGGGAATCAATCGTTCGCGCCCCTCTTCGATGGGTTCGACGAACATGCTCAGCGTCGAAAGGCCGTCGCTGTAAATGCGGTGTCCCACTTGCGGGTCATGCCGGTCGGTATGCGTATCCACGGATTGATCGAGAAACCCGTTGGGGAGCCAACCCGCCTGCCAGGGATGTTGCGGCGGGGTGCGGCCAGCGTCCAGCACGACACCGTTCTGGTAAAGCGTCGGCGTCTGGAGTTCGGTCAATTGAAAGGTCTCGACGACACGGCCACGCTCATCGATCAGCTCGCGCTTGAGCGGCAACGCCGTTTGCTCATCGAGCCACAGGCGATGGCCGAAACGCATACCGTCGATCGGCTCGATATCGAGGCGCACCGCACTGCGATTCGCCATGCGCTCATCGCTGCCCATCGAGAGTCGATAATACCGATCGATATGACGTGCAATACCGGCAGGAGAGGCAGGCCCCTCGGCGTCGTCGCTGGACCAGCTCATGCGACCGATATGCCCACGACGCTCGAAGAAGACGGGCGGACCATCGAGAAAGCGTGCCACTTCACGCTCGACACCATCCTGAATATCGCGGGAAAGCGCCAGGGTGCGGACCCCATCGATACCGATGCGTACCGCACGCGCCTGATAGACATGGCAGTGGCCTGCCCACAGGCTACGCTCGAACCACTCCTCCGGCGATTCGGGCGCCTCCCACTCGGCAAGCTGGCGACAGTCGAATCGCTCGGCCTGGTGTCGTTCCACCGACGTTTCGGCAAACGCCGGTGGAAGTTGCGTCAGCAGGAAGACGCTACCCAATACCGCCAGGCGTGATGGTATACGCCTGCCTGCCATCAGCGCTGCCCCGGCGTCTCGTTACCCGAAGCGCGCAGCAATGGCATCCAGACATCGCCGCTCAGATAGGTAGCGCCCTGGGAGTGGCGGTCGAGATAGGATTGCAACAGACGCGCCTGCTCCTGGTCGGAGCTTTGAGACTGGCGCGGGTTGGGAGTCAGGAACAGCGGGTTGTCGAAGCCAGCGCCGACCGGCATCAAGCCGGACTGCCCACCTGAGGCCACCGGAGAGAAAAGCGGTGCCCCGGCCTGCATGGCCTGGCCGCCACTCGCGGCCGGTGAGGCAAGACTACGCTGCGGCTGGCCGGCCGCAGCCGGAGACTCACCGCCAGCGACCTGAGGTTCTCCGCCGAAGCGAGTGAAATCGGAGCCGTTGTAAAACTGCACCCCGGTGATCACCATCAGAGTGACGGCAGCGGCTATCCCGGCACCACGCGCCATGGATGGTGTGCGTCGTGGAGTGAAACGAGTTTCTTCCACCATCGGCGCCGGTTCTGCTTCCAATCTGGCCATGATGCCGGCCGAGAGATCCGTGCTGACATCGATGTCATGATCCCGCTGCAGCAAGCTGCGCATCAAGTGATAGCGCCGCCAGGCTTCCGCCGCATCCGGCTCTTCTTCGAGCGATTTCAACGCCCGACGAAGTTCGAGATCATCACCTTCGTTGTCCATCAGGGCAGAAAGCGATTCCCGTGCATTCTGACTCATTCCTCACACCCCCACATCGACAAGGCACCCTGCCTTGCTACCAATGTTTTCCGACATTCCCGAACGCACCCAACCGGAATGCCGACAGCCCACGATTTTGCCACTCTACTTGAAGCGGTCACTGCTTCAGACGTCATCGGTGCGAGACAGTTCAGCGCCGAGACGAAAACTTATGGAAAAATTCATTCAATCATCGACTCCCGAGTACGAGCCGTCGTGACCAGCGGCTGAATATGCTGGTCCACCGCCTCACGCGCTCGGAAAATACGCGAGCGAACCGTACCTACGGGACACTGCATGATATGGGCAATATCTTCGTAAGAGAGCCCATCTAGTTCACGCAAGGTTATGGCCGTGCGCAGGTCGTCGGGCAGATTCTCGATGGCTTCGAAGACCGCCGCCTCCAACTGGTCGCGCGCCAGCGATGACTCGGGGCTCTCGATATCGGCCAGTCGCCCGCTGTGATCGAGAATCTCGGCATCGACGATATCCATGTCGCTGCCGGGAGGACGCCGGCCTCGGGATACCAAGTGATTCTTTGCCGTATTGATGGCAATCCGATACATCCACGTATAGAAGGCACTCTCGGCACGAAACTTACCCAGCGCGCGATAGGCCTTGATGAACGCCTCCTGGGCGACGTCCTGCACTTCGGCGTGATCCTGTATATAGCGTCCGATCAGCCCAATGATCTTGTGCTGGTACTTCTTTACCAGCAGATCGAAGGCACGGGTGTCGCCCTTCTGCGCGCGCTCGACGAGCTGCTGATCGGTTTCCCGGTTGCCCATTCAACCCCTCCCCGACCAGGCAGCGCCCGGAAGCGGGATGAGGGAAAGTCGCGTCATTGAAGAGTGTGCCTGCATGGTATCAACCTGGAGCCCATTGGCTGCTGTATGTCCCTGGGCGCCTTCGCCCGTTAGTGACAAGTGTTCCTGTTTCTTGGCTGCGCTTCAAGCCGCCCGCCATGCCGCCCGCCATGCCGCCCGCGCTGAGACAAGCCCGCCGCCTTCGGGTTCCGCTGCGATTGCTGAATTCTTACTCGGCGGGTGTATAGTAGTTCATTCTCTTGCCATCAACGCATCACGACACAGGTAGCAACATGTCAGATCAGCTGGTCAGCAATCTCAACGTCCTGTCCCAGGACGTACTGATCACACCGGAAGCCCTCAAGAACGAGATCCCCCTCGGTGAAGTCGCCGAGAGAACGGTGATCGAAGGGCGCCGGACCATACAGAACATCCTCGACGGCAGCGATCCTCGCCTGCTGGTCGTTATCGGCCCCTGCTCGATTCACGACATCGATGCCGCACTAGATTATGCACGCCGCCTGCGCCGCCTGGCCGATGAGGTGAAAGACAGTCTTTTCATCGTGATGCGCGTCTATTTCGAGAAGCCAAGAACCACCGTAGGCTGGAAGGGCTTGATCAACGACCCCCACCTCAACGGCTCCTTCGAGATCGAGGAAGGCCTGCATATCGCCCGCAAACTGCTGGTGGACCTTTCCGAGCTCGGCCTGCCGCTGGCCACCGAGGCGCTGGACCCGATCTCTCCTCAGTATCTTCAGGATTGCATCAGCTGGTCGGCGATCGGCGCGCGCACCACGGAATCCCAGACCCATCGGGAGATGTCCTCGGGCCTCTCCAGCCCGGTCGGCTTCAAGAACGGTACCGACGGCAGCCTTGACGTGGCGATCAACGCCCTGCAATCGGTAACGCACCCGCACAACTTCCTCGGCATCAACCAGAGCGGCCAGGTGGCAATCATCCGCACCCGCGGCAACGCCTACGCTCATGTGGTGCTGCGTGGCGGCAACGGCAAGCCCAATTACGACAGCGTCAGCGTCGCGCTCGCCGAGCAGGAGCTGAAGAAGGCGGGCATCAAACCCAACATCATGATCGACTGCTCCCATGCCAACTCCAACAAGGATCCGGCACTGCAGCCTCTGGTGCTGGAGAACGTCACCAACCAGATCCTGGAAGGCAACCGTTCGATCATGGGCCTGATGGTGGAGTCCAATATCGGCTGGGGCAGCCAGAAGATCCTCGACGACCACAGCCAGATGCAGTACGGCGTTTCCGTGACCGACGCCTGTATCGATTGGAGCACGACCGAGGAGAGCATGACCCGAATGGCACAAAAGCTCGCCCCTGTCCTGGCGGAAAGAAGCCAGAGCTGAACGAGTCGCCTCGGCCATAAGGGCTCGCCTGATGGCGGGCCTTTTTGTTGCCCTACGGCTTTCAGATATCGTCGATCTGACGGGTAAAAGGCGGCAGAGCGTCGAGCAGGGCCTGACCATAGCGGCGAGTCAGCACGCGCCGGTCAAGCAGCGTTATGCGCCCCTGGTCGGCCTCTTTGCGGATCAGTCGCCCGCAGGCCTGTACCAGCTTGATCGAGGCGTCGGGCACGCTGATGCGCATGAAGGGATTGCCACCCCGGCTCTCTATCCATTCGGCCAGCGTCGCGCCCACCGGGTCGTCGGGTACGGCAAAGGGTAATCGGGTGATCACCACATGGGTCAGGTAATCGCCGGGCAGGTCGATACCCTCGGCGAAGCTCGCCAGCCCGAAGATCACACTGCCCTCGCCGGCATCGACGCGCGCACGATGACGCTCGATCAACTCGCGCTTGGGCAGGCGATCCTGAGCCAGCACCCGTTCACGCCACTTCGACGACAGCGCTTTCTCCACCGCACGCAGCTGAGCCCGCGACGAGAACAGCATCAGCACCGCTTCCTTGTCGCCGAGGGAACCGACGAAATCGACGATGGCCCGCTCGTGAGCTTCGCGATCGCCGGGGTCGACGGCCTGACGAGGCACGCTGAGCACGGCACGAGAGTAGTCGAAAGGACTTGGCAGTCGCTGGTAGCGATAGCGGTTCGCCAGCCCGGCCCGCTCCTGAAGGCGCTCGAAACGACCCAGCGCAGTGAGCGTGGCAGAGGTCACCACGGCGCCGAAGCAGCTGCCCCACAGGCTCTTGGCCAGCGTCGGCGCGGCCGACACGGGGCTTGCCGAGAAGGTCAGCTCGGGGTCGCCACCGAAGCGTTCCAGGGTCAGCCAGCGAGCACTGGGCGCCTCGCCTTGCACATCGGCCTCACCGTAGGCCTGCCATAAACCATGCGCCTCCAGTGCCCGGCCATGCAGCAGCGCCAGCAGCGGCAACCACGCTTCGGCCTGCTCGCGGGCGAGCCCGGTATGCTTGTCGGGGTCGAGGCTCTCGCGCAGGATGTCGGCCATGGTTTCCAGGGTGCGCGACAGCTCGGCGAAGCCCACCAGCAGGTTGCCGGAATGGTCGCGCAAGGCATCGGGCACCCGCCCCATTTCGAAGCGATGCTGAAGGTTCTCCTCACCCTCCTCCAGGCCATGTTGGCGCCCTGCCAACTGATGCCCCAACGAGAAGGCCTCACCCAGGCGCGGCTCGAGCGCGGCGATGGTTTCCGGCAGCCCGGCCAGCAGCCGCGCCAAGGTCGGCTGCACCGCCAACGCCTGGTTGAGCTCGGTCAGGGATTTTTTCAGATTGCCCAGCCAGCGCAGCGTACCGTTTATGCCCACGCGATGAGCGAAATGGTTCAACGCCTTGTCCGGCAGGTGGTGGCCTTCATCGAAGACATAGATGCAGTCGCTGGGAGGCGGCAGTACCACACCCCCACCGAGCGAGAGATCGGCGAGCACCAGATCGTGGTTGGCAACGATGATGTCGGCGCTTTCCATATCGCGGCGAGCACGGAAGAAAGCGCAGGCGGCGAAATGGCCGCAGCGGCGGTTGGTGCACTGACGGTGGTCGATGGTCAGCTGGCGCCAGTCGCTGTCGTCGATCGCCGTCGGCCAGCTTTCGCGATCCCCTTCCCAGCGGCCGCTGCCGTAGGCATCGGCCATCTCCTGTACGAGGGCCTGGAAATGATCGCCGCCGCCCTGGGCGAGACTCTGCTCGAACAGCGACAGGGTGGGATTGTCCTCGACGCCATCCAGCGCTTGCTCGAGGCGCGTCAGGCACAGGTAGCGCCCGCGTCCCTTGGCCAAGGCGTAATCGAAATCGAGACCGCTGTGGGCCTTGAGGGTGGGCAGATCCTGCAACAGCACCTGTTCCTGCAGGGCGATGGTGGCGGTCGCCACCACCAGGCGCTTGCCCTTGGCCTTGGCCACGGGCAGTGCAGCCAACAGGTAGGCCAAGGTCTTGCCGGTACCGGTGCCGGCCTCGAGAACGCAAACGTGCTCGTCTGAGACCCGCCGACCGGCGTCGTCGGCCTCGATGCCACCCAGCGTGCGAGCGATCTCGGCAATCATCAGCCGCTGACCGTAGCGTGGCGTCAGCCCTTGGGCCTCCAGCACGCGACGGTAGGCGGCTTGTATCTCGCCCTTGAGGGCCTCGTCGAGCATGACCGTTAAAGAAGCCCCTCGGGCGGGTGCACGCAGGGCAGCTTGTCCTGGATGTAGCGCTCGATTTCCGGCAGCGAGAAGGCATCCTCCTCGCCGACGAAGCTGATCGACACCCCGGCGGCCCCGGCACGACCGGTCCGACCGATACGGTGGACGTAGTCCTCCGGATCCTCTGGCAGGGTGTAGTTGATCACGTGACTGACATCCTCGATATGAATGCCACGGCCGGCCACATCGGTAGCCACCAGCACCTGTATGTCGCCCTCGCGGAACCGTTCCAACGTTTTGATACGCTGGTTCTGCGGCACGTCGCCGGAGAGCATGGCCACGTTCACGTCAGCTTTCTTCAGCAGCTCCTCGAGCTTGCGCACAAGGTCACGGCGGTTGCCGAAGACCATTACCCGGTCGAAGCTCTCCTGCTTGAGCAGGTTGACCAACAGTCGCGCCTTGTCGTCATCGCTGACCATGTAGACGCGCTGATCGATATTGGCCTTGTTCTCTACCGTGACCTCGATCTCGACGTGGGTCGGCTGATGGGTCCACTGGCTGGCCAGGTTGAGGATGTCCTCGGAGAAAGTGGCCGAGAAGAGGAAGGTCTGACGCTCCTCTTTCTTGGGCGTGTGCCGAATGATCCGCTTGACGTCGGGAATGAAACCCATCGACAGCATACGATCGGCCTCATCGAGCACCAGCACTTCGACCTGGGTGAGATCGACGTCGCGCTTCTCGTGGAAGTCGAGCAGGCGACCGGGAGTGGCCACCAGAATGTCCACGGTCTTGCCCAACTGCTCACGCTGTTTCTGGTAGTCCATACCGCCGACCACACTGGCCACGTTCAGGTCCGTGAAGCGCGCCAACGCCTTGGCGTCCTTTTCGATCTGCAGCGCCAGCTCTCGTGTGGGCGCCACGATCAACGCCCGCGGCGCACCGGGCTTCTGCCCGTTGGGCTCTTCCTCCTCGAGGAAGTAGGCCAGTATCGAGATCAGGAAGGCGGCCGTCTTGCCGGTGCCCGTCTGTGCCTTGCCTACCACGTCACCGCCGAGCAGGGTGTGAGTCAGCGCTTCCGCCTGGATCGGCGTGCAGTACTCGAAGCCCAGGGCGTGGATGGCGCGCATCAACGGGAGGGGCAAATCGAAGTCGTGAAAGCGCCACTTGCCCGCCACGGCAGGTACCTGGAATTGGCGCAGATCCCAGTTCGACTGCCGGCGGCGCGGCTTGCGACGACGACGCTTGGGCTTGCGGTTCTCGGCCGGGGCTGTGGTCTGTTCCGACTCGCTCATAGGCTGTATGTCTTGTCCGTAGCAATGGGATGAACTTCGTACAGCCGCATATTGTACCAGCCTATGGCGATGAGGGCGCGCCTCTTGCATTCGACTGGTAGAATGTCACTTCAGCTGCCCTTCGACACCCCATGGAGCCAGGCCTGATGACACGCCGCAAGAAGACTCGCTCGCTGGCTGACAAGGTGACCATCCGCACCGGCAAGCGCAAGGATTACAAGAAGTGGCGCCACGAGAACCCCGACCAGGTGGTCTCGTCGCGCCGTTTCACCCAGAAGAAACGCCAACAACGCAAGCTTCAGGCGGCCCGCAAGCTGGCCCGCCAGGAACAAGGCGATGGCATTGCCATCCACCCTGCACCCGCTGAGCTTGAGCACAAGGCCGGCGACAACGAGGAGCGCGACGAGTGACACGCCTGGTCTCGTTCAACATCAATGGGCTGCGTGCCCGTCTGCATCAGCTCGAAGCGCTGATTGCCGCCCACCGACCGCTGGTGATCGGCCTGCAGGAAACCAAGGTCCATGACGACGAGTTTCCCCGCGCGGCGGTCGAGGCCATGGGCTACCACGTCCATTTCCACGGCCAGAAGGGCCACTACGGCGTCGCGCTGCTGTGCCACAAGTCGCTCTGCCCGAACGGTCCTGAAGAGGTCTTCTTCGGCCTCCCCGGCGATGGCGAGGAGTCTCAGCGGCGGTTGATAGGCGCCCGGCTGCGCACCGCTGACGGTGAGGCCCTGACGGTATGGAATGGCTACTTCCCACAGGGCGAAAACGTCGAGCATCCCACCAAGTTTCCCAACAAGCGCGCCTTCTACGCCCAGCTGATCCAACTGTTGCAGGAGCGCCATTCGCCCAACGAGCGGCTGGTGGTGATGGGAGATTTCAATATCTCCCCGGAAGATATCGACATCGGCATCGGCGAGGCCAGCCGCAAGCGCTGGCTGCGTGAGGGCAAGACCAGCTTCCAGCCCATCGAACGGGAGTGGCTGGGCACGCTCAAGTCATGGGGGCTCAGCGACAGCTATCGTGTGCGTTACCCACAGGCGGACGACCGCTTCAGCTGGTTCGACTATCGCTCACGCGGCTTCGAACGCGAGCCCAGGCGCGGCCTGCGTATCGACTACATTCTGGTCACGGCGTCACTTGCCGAGCGCGTGCGCGATGCCGGCATCGACTACGAGCTACGCGGCATGGAGCGCCCCTCCGACCACGCGCCGGTCTGGACCGAGTTCGACCTCTGAACGTTTGGCGGCCGGGCATTGCCTAGCGGTAGGAGAGCTAGCGGTGGGAAAGCCAGTGCGGATCCACCTCGGCACCGCGCCGCTGCGCCTGCTGCAGTGCCTCTTGGGCCAGGTCCGGCCGCCCCCAGGAATGAGCCAGCAAACCCAGGCGCCGCCAGTCGCGGCCGTCTTCGCTACGCTGCGCCACTTCGCGCCAGGCCTCGAGAGCCCGCTGACGGTCACGGGCATCCTCCCAGGCGCGGGCCAGCAGCCGACGGTGGACAAGAGTGTCGGGCAACGACGCCTCGGCAAGCGCCCTTTCCAGATATTCGGCTGCACGGGCCGGTGTCCCGGCAGCCAGATGCAGCTCGATTCGTTGGCGCAAGTCGCCCTCGCCCCTCAACACTCCCATCCGCCAGCCGGCCTCCCAGATAGCCGCTGCGCGCTGGGTCTCGCCGAGCCCCTGAGCCAGTGCCGCAGCACGTCGCCAGGCGTCGGGCTCAGCCTGAGCGTCAAGTGCGGCCTCCAGGCCGGCGAGGGCCTCCTCGCCACGCCCAGCGCGCTGGAAGACCGTGGAAGCCAACGCCTGTCGACGTTCATCCGGGGCCGGGTCGTCGGCCAGGGCAAGCTCGACCCAGCCAGCCGCCTCGTCCCAGCGCTCCAGTTCCGCCAGGGCACGGGCCAAGCGCCAGCGGTCATCGACGCTACCGCGATGCCGCTGGTGCCAATCGAGCCAGAGCGCCACCGCCTGCTCGGTCTGTCCTGCCGCCAGGCGCAAGCGCGCCTCCTCGCGCTGCCAGCGATCTCGTTGGCGCTGCGGAGCCTCCTGAACCCGGCGGGCCTGGTTTAGATGTTCGGCAGCGGCTTCGTTGCGCCCCGCTCCCGCTTCGGCCCCCGCCGCCAGTTGACGATAGAGCGCACTGGCCCAGCGGTCGGCAACGTTGCCGCCTTCGAAGCGCTGCGCTTGAGTGCGCGCCCTCTCGCCGACCCGAGCATGCTCGCCCTGCTGTAACTGACGCTGGAGCTGTTCGAGGTCGGCGATGATATCGCCGGGCAGCGCAGGCGCATCGGCTTGCGCCGCGAAGGAAAGCAGCAAACCGATACAAGCCATCAGGCGAGTCGCACCTCGGATCTTCATGCCGTCACCTCAGCTGAAACTCTAGACGCTGCCGCGCACGGCGCACGCCGCTGGCCGGCTCGAACTGCCAGCGCGCCACGGCCTGCTCGGCGGCTGAGTCGAAGACGTTGCGCGGCTGCGACTCGATCACGCGAATGGAAGCGCGATCGACGCTGCCATCGGGGCGAATCAGGAACTGTAATTCCACATGCCCCTCGAGCCCGCGGCGCTGGGCGCGCGAGGGATACTCAGGCGGTACGCGGCTGGTGGGCGCGATCTCGCCGACGTCCACCGGCCCGGTTTCGGCAGGAGTGGGCTGCTCGGTCGCCGGCCCTGGGGTGGGCGCTGCGCTCGGCTGCGGCGGGGTCGGACTAGGTTCAGGCGCCGGTTGCGCTTCGGGCTGTGGCTGCGGCTGCGGAGCGGGCTCCGGCGGCGGCTCAGGCTGCATCTCGGCAAGCTCCGGCAGACTGCTGTCGAACTCGAGCGGCTCCATCGGCTCGGGTGGTAGCTCGGGTTCGGGTATGGCGATAGCGCTCTCCAGCGCTGGCAGCGGTTCGGGCTGCGGCGGTGGCGTGGCCTCGACCTGGGGCGGAGGCGGCTCGGCGCTGGGCTCGGCCATTTCCTCCTGCACCGACTCCGGCGCCTCGACCATGTTCATGGTCATGCTCACGTCGAGTACATCGAACTCCTCTTCGGGCGGCGTGACCAGCAGCGCCAGCAGCCAGAACAGCAGCAGCGCCAGGGCCACACCGCCCAGCGAGGAGAAAGGAATACGCGTCACGGCCGGCTCCGACTGGCGGCCACCGCCACCTGCTCCACGCCGGCCTCACGAATGCGGTCCATGACCTCGATCAGCAAGCCGGTGGTGGAGTCGCGATCGGCCTGGATCACTACCGAACCGTCCTCGCTCACCAGCCCGGCCACCTCGCCGCCCACACGATGCAGGTCCACCGCGCGACCATCGACCCACACCGCCCCTTCGGGGGTGATGGCGACCATCACCTGGGCATCGGGGCGCGGTGTGGCGGCGCTGGATTCGGGGCGCTCGATCTCCACGCCGCTCTCCTTGATGAAGCTGGTCGTGACGATGAAGAAAATCAGCATGATGAAGACGACGTCCAGCATGGGGGTCAGGTTGACCTCGCTGGCTTCGCCATCGTCGGCGCCAAGACGGCGTCTACGCATCGTTATCCTCCACGGCGCGAGCCAGGCGGTCGTGCAACCGCTGGTCCTCGCGTCGAATGATGTGCTCGAGACGGCTGGTAAACAGCAGCCCCACCACCGCCACTGCCATGCCGGCCAGCGTCGGCAGCGTGGCCCGCGCCACGCCATCCGCCATGGCCCGGGCCTGGCTGGTATCGGTCATCGCCAGGCTGTCGAACACGGCGATCATGCCGGTCACGGTACCCAGCAAGCCGAGTAACGGACACAGGCCCACCAGCAGCTTGAGCCAGGGCAGCGGGCGACGCAGCCGACCGATCAGCTCGCGCGCCCAGGCCTCGCGCAGGGTCAGCGCACTCCAGCTCAGGTGATCCTGACGCGCCGCCCAGCGCTCGACCAGGGCCCGCCTGGCCCGGCGGTAGGTAAGACGGAAATACCACACTCGCTCCAGCGCCAGACTGAACAGCAACATGGCTACCAGGGCGATGACGACCAGTACCGAGCCGCCGGCTTCGGCCAGACGCTCCAGCGGTTCAAGCCAGAGCGGCATCACGACGCGCGCTCCCGGTAACGCCCTCGGGCCCGTGCGGGCGGTGCTCGAGCTGCTCGGCCAACGCCGCGCTGGCCTGCCCTTCGACCAGACCCGCCAGATGACGGCTGCGGCCGGCAAGAGCCGTATGCGCAAACAGCAGCGGCACGGCGGTGATCAGTCCCAGCACCGTGGTCACCAATGCCTGGCTGATACCGCCCGCCATCAGCTGCGGGTCGCCGGTACCGAACACGGTAATCGCCTGGAAGGTCACGATCATGCCGGTAACGGTACCCAGCAGCCCCAGCAGCGGCGCCACGGCAGCCAGCAGCTTGACCAGCGGCTGGCCGCGTTCGAGCCTGGGCAGCTCGGCCAATACGGCCTCGTCGAGGCGCGCTTCCAGCGCTTCCGGTACGGGATCGTCATGCAGCGCGCGGAAGCGCAGCAGCACTCGGCCAAGCGGATTGTCGTCGCGCAGCGTGGCGAGATCGCGAAGCTGGCGACGCATGGCCAGGCTCACTTTCAACAAGTAGGCGTATTGCAACAGCGCCACCAGCAGACCGATGGCCCCGAGTCCGACCACCACATAGCCGACCGCACCGCCCTGATGGAAGCGCTCGACAAGGCTTGGCTGCTGGGCCAACGCCGAAATGACCTGACCACGGGTGGGATCGAGCACCAGCGAACGCGTTTCGCCGGCATGAAACGCTGCCAGGCTGGTAGCCACCTCCCGCGGGGTACGCTCCACCACCGCCAAGCTCTGGTCGTCGGCACCGCGCCGCAACAGATCGCTGTCGGTAAAGGCGACGAAATCGCCCAGCCTCACGACCTGCTGTGGGACAATCTCACCGCTGGCCGCTGCCACAGGCGCCTCGAAGCGAACCGCACTTGCGGTATTGGCCGTCAGTGCCATCAGGCTATCGACGAACGCCTCCAAGTGGCTGAGCTCGAGAACTTCCACCTCGTCCAGCCGCGGCGGCAGCGGCGTACCGCCCACCGTCAGCCAGCTGTCGGCCAGCGTATCGCGCAGCTCACCGCTGTGACGTGCAAGTGACGCCAGCAAGGCTTCGAAGTCATCGCCCTGCTCCTGCTGGCGGGCGTCGAGTTCGGCCTGACGCTCTGCCAGCATCTGCGCTTCGGCTTGCAGTTCGGCGTGGCGGACTTCGGCCTGCTCGTGTGCGGCACGAGCCTCTTCGAGAGCCGCCTCCAGGGCATTGCGATCCTCGAGCAGTTCAGCCAGGCGCGCCTGGTCGCGAGCCTCGGCGGCTTCACGCTCGGCGCGCAGGGAAGTCAGCGGTTCTGACTGGGCCTGAGCCATGCACGGTACCGACAGCAGTGCGGCAGCGATCGAGGCGATGACGTAACGTGGCGCTCTCATGCGTCGTCCTCCCCGACCCTTTCCAGCGGCTGAGAAATGGGTAGCGTAAGGAGTTCGGGCGAACGGCGATCTCGGGCAATGCGCAGGCCGTTGCGCACCTCACGACGCTGGGCTTCGTCGAGGGAAGCCCAGCTTCCCGCATCGGCCTGCCAGACACGACCGGCACGCCCATCCGGAGTGAGGTAGTAGAACCCCACCCGTCCCAGGCGCAGGTAGTCCACCTCACGGCGAGAATCGCCTTCACCCAGATAGCCGCGCCAGGTATCGACTTCGCGCCCGTACTCCAGCTCGGTGCGCCAGGCTCCGATGATGCGCTCCCAGCGCTCGGCCAGGGAGAGCTCGCCGGCATGGGAAGTCAAACTTGCGACCCGCGCCTGGCGTTCATCGCGAAGGAACGGCATGTCGCTCTCGACCCACTGCGCAAGGCGTTCTACCAGACGCTCTTGCAAGGCCGGCAAGGCCTCACGAGTTTCTTCCAAGGTGTCCAGTGCATGCTCTCGCCGTTCGAGGTCTGCCGCCTGGCGTTCGTTGCGCGGGGCGAGCTCGGCGATTTCACGTGACAGGCGGCGCTCGGTACGCTCCAGCTCGCGCAGCTCCTCGAGCATGGCACGCCCTTCATCGTCGGTAGCATCGATGCGCGCTTGTAGCTCGGCCTGGCTGCGCAGCGCCTCTCTGGCTTCCTGACGAAGCTCAGGGTCGGCGTACGCCGAGGCGGCCAGTCCCAGCCAGAGAACTGCCCCCCAGAGGCATGGATGGCGAAACGGTCTCACGTGCGGACTCCCGGCAATGACGACTTAACGGAAAAGCGTTACCGCCCAATCGGGCAGAGCGCAAAACGATGCCATAAATGATAACCGTTATCAATGATAACGCATTGGCGCTTCCGGCCACTGGGTCAGCCACAGCGTTTGACGAGACGCTCGACATGGCAAATAATGCAAATCAGTCTCATTGAGATTTATTATGGTGCCCTATGACCGCGGAACGCTCTCAGCTCTACTACACAAGCGTGTTTCTTCACGTTTCCTTCCAGGCCATACAGAGCTCTGTCGACGCCTCTCCCAATGGTGACGACACGCCCTGCTGGCTGGATGCGCAGATGCTCAGCATGCTGCATGAAGAGCTGAAACGTTGCCGGCGGGAAGCCATCCCCTTCCCGCGGGCCTGCCTGGCACTGGAAACCGCGATCTATCACTGCGGCCTGCTTAGAGCGCAGTGCCCCGGCGCACTGAACCGGCGACTCTGTCACCACCATCTCGAGGCCATCACCGTGCCTCTCAAGGAAGCCACACGGCAGTTGGGAGGCAATGCCAGCCGCGCCACAGCCCGGCATGCACCTTCGACGAGCCAACGACTGCGGCACTGGCTCGGCTGGTAAGTTCGGCTGGTCTTCCAGCAGCGCATTCCATTCGAACCGCCTTAACGAAAACGCCGCAGCCAGTGGCTGCGGCGCTTGCTCTGCGAGTCGTCACTCGGTCAGGAGATGGCCTGCTGGTAGCGGCTTTCCACATCTTCCCAGTTGACCACGTTGAAGAAAGCGCTGACATAGTCGGGGCGCTTGTTCTGATACTTGAGGTAGTAGGCATGCTCCCACACGTCCAGACCTAGCACCGGCGTATTACCGTGCATGAGGGGGCTGTCCTGGTTCAGGGTGTTTTCCACCACCAGCTTCTTCTCCGGCGTCACGCTGAGCCAGGCCCAGCCGCTACCGAAGCGCCCCAGAGCCGCCTTGGTAAAGGCCTCCTTGAAGGCATCGAAGCCGCCCAGCTCGCTGTCGATGGCCTGGGCTACCTTGCCTTGGGGGTTGCCGCCGCCGCTGGGTGACATCATCTGCCAGAACTTGGAATGGTTGGAGTGACCGCCACCGTTATTGATCACCTCCTGGCGTTTCTCTTGCGGCACACGGTCGATGCTGGCCATCAGTTCATCCACCGGAACGTCTTCGAGCCCCGTTCCCTCCAGCGCGGCATTGAGCTTGTCGACATAGGTCTTGTGGTGACGGGAGTGGTGGATCTCCATCGTCATCGCATCGATATGCGGCTCGAGTGCATCGTAGGCGTAGGGAATTTCGGGCAATGTGTGCGGCATTATTCACTCCTCCATGAAAGCAACGGAATCGAGAGTACGACCCCCGCGTTTGCATCCACCTAGCATGGCAAAGAGTTGCCATTAACGCTAATAGCCAGCGTGGAGAAAGCATATAGCCAAAGCCAATGAAGCCTTATACGCAAGAAGCCGGCACGTGGCCGGCTTCTTGCGAAACTTCGAGAGCTTACAGCTTGCTTTCCAGCTCCGGCAGGAGCTCGAACAGGTCACCCACCAGGCCATAGTCGGCCACCTGGAAGATCGGCGCCTCCTCGTCCTTGTTGATCGCCACGATCACCTTGGAGTCCTTCATGCCGGCCAGATGCTGGATGGCACCACTGATGCCCACGGCAATGTAGAGCTCCGGCGCGACGATCTTGCCGGTCTGCCCCACCTGCATGTCGTTGGGCACGAAGCCGGCGTCCACCGCGGCCCGGGAGGCCCCGATGGCCGCACCCAGCTTGTCGGCGATGCCGTCGAGCAGCTTGAAGTTCTCGCCGCTGCCCATGCCGCGCCCGCCGGAGATGACCACCTTCGCTCCGGCCAGCTCGGGACGGTCGCTCTGGGCCAGCTCCTGCTTGATGAAGCGGGACTGGCTGTTCTCCACCACGGTATCGACGCTTTCGATGCTAGCGCTGCCGCCTTCGCTTACCGCATCGAAGCCGGTACTACGCACGGTGATGACCTTGAGGCTGTCGTCGCTCTTCACCGTGGCAATGGCGTTGCCGGCGTAGATCGGCCGCTTGAAGGTGTCGGCGTCGACCACTTCGACGATCTCGGAGATCTGGGTGACGTCCTTCAGTGCCGCTACACGCGGCAGCACGTTCTTGCCGGTGGTGGAAGCGGCGGCCAACAGGTGACTGTAGTCGCCGGCCAGCTCGACCAGCAGCGCAGACAGGGGTTCGGCCAGCTGGTGGGCGTAGACGGCGTGGTCGGCGACACGAACCTTGCTCACGCCGTCGAGCTTGGCAGCGGCCTCGGCCACGGCGCCGACGTTCTCTCCGGCGACCAGGATGTCGATGTCACCCCCGATGGCCTGGGCGGCGGCGACTACGTGGGCGGTGGCGCCGGCGAGCTGGCCGTCATGATGTTCGGCGAGTACCAGGATGCTCATGAATTCACTCCTTTCTAAGCTCGGTTTTCAAAGAACGGTGTTAAAGCACCTTGGCTTCGTTCTTGAGTTTGTCCACGAGCTCGTCGACGGAGCCCACCTTGATGCCACCCTTGCGCTCGGCCGGCGATTCGACCTTGAGCAGCGTGAGCCGGCTTGCCACCTCGACGCCGTAATCGGCCGGGCTCTTGACGTCCAGCGGCTTCTTCTTGGCCTTCATGATATCGGGCAGCTTGGCGTAGCGCGGCTCGTTGAGACGCAGGTCGGTGGTGACGATGGCCGGCAGGGAGAGCTCGACGGTCTGCAAGCCGCCGTCGATCTCACGGGTGACCTGAACCTTGTCTCCCTCGACCACGACTTCCGAGGCGAAGGTGCCCTGGGGCAGTCCGGCCAGTGCCGCCAGCATCTGACCGGTCTGGTTGTTGTCGGTATCGATGGCCTGCTTGCCGAGGATGACCAGACTCGGCTGCTCTTCTTCCACCACCTTGGCCAGTAGTTTGGCGGCGGCCAGCGACTCGACGCGCTCTTCGGTCTCGACATGCACGGCCCGGTCGGCGCCCAGCGCCAGGGCGGTACGCAGCTGCTCCTGGGCGGCCTTGGGGCCGATGGTCACGGCAACCACCTCGGTGGCCACGCCCTTCTCTTTCAGCCGCACCGCTTCTTCCACGGCGATCTCGCAGAAGGGGTTCATGGCCATCTTGACGTTGGTGAGGTCGACGTCGGTGTGATCCGCCTTGACGCGAATCTTGACGTTGTAGTCGATGACGCGTTTGACCGCGACGAGTACTTTCATGGTGTCCTCGCTTGGTTCAATGGGTGAACCTGTAGTTAGGGCCTCGCTGATGCCCACTGACGATCGGGGCGAGTCAGCGATTCCGCGAAACCGGGCGGCATGTCCCTGCTCATGTCATGCATGGCGTTTCATGCAAGCGTTTGATAGGCGCCAAAAGGAAAAACCCCATCAATTTGCCACACCCAGGCTGGTAGCAACAATCCCTTCACGGGCTTCCAGGGGTACGGCAGTGTGGCACATTGCCATCGTAGGGGTGTCCTGAGTCGTTTATTATGCCTATCATGGAGAATATCGAGAAGCAAACGACCGTTTTATTTTCTTTCGACGTTGGTGGTAGCCGTCCGACGCCGAAGCCGAGGGAGGAGCGAGTGGATGTCTGAGCAAGTAGAACGCGATTCGATGGATTTCGACGTGGTGATCGTGGGAGCCGGCCCCTCGGGGCTTTCAGCTGCCTGTCGCCTGATGCAACAGGCCAACGAAGCCGGCCAGGAGCTGACGGTCTGCGTCGTGGAAAAGGGCTCCGAAGTCGGCGCCCATATCCTCTCGGGAGCCGTATTCGAGCCTCGGGCGCTCGCCGAGCTGTTTCCCGATTGGGAAGAGCGCGGCGCTCCGCTGACTACACCGGCGACTCGCGATGAAGTCTACCTGCTCAAGGATGCCGAGAAGGCCCAGAAGCTGCCCAATGCCTTGGTTCCCAAGAGCATGCACAACACCGGCGGCGACATGAAGCGCTACGTGATCAGTGCCGGCAATCTGAGCCGCTGGCTGGCCGAGCAGGCCGAGGCCCTCGGCGTCGAGGTATTCCCCGGCTTCGCCGCTCAAGAAGTGATTCACGATGAGGACAGGACCGTTCGCGGCATTCTCATCGGCGACATGGGGGTGGCCGCCGACGGCACCCCCAAGGACAGCTTTACGCCGGGCATGGAACTGCGTGCCAAGTACACGCTTTTCGCCGAGGGCGCCCGCGGCCATCTGGGCAAGAGCCTGATCTCGCGCTTCAAGCTCGACGAAGGCAAGGATCCCCAGCACTACGGTATCGGCCTCAAGGAGCTGTGGGACGTTCCCGCCGAGCAGCACGAGCCCGGGCTTGTACTGCACGGCTCGGGCTGGCCGCTGGCCAAGGATACCCACGGTGGCTGGTTCCTGTATCACGCCGATAACCATCAGGTGGTGGTCGGCCTGATCATGGACCTCTCCTACCAGAACCCCTGGCTCTCGCCCTTCGATGAATTCCAGCGCATGAAGCATCATCCCGTGCTGGCCAAGCACCTTCAGGGCGGCAAGCGCGTGGCCTACGGCGCCCGGGCGATCACCAAGGGCGGCCTGAACTGCCTGCCGAAGATGAGTTTCCCCGGTGGCCTGTTGATCGGCTGTGACGCGGGCACCCTCAACTTCTCCAAGATCAAGGGTCTGCATACCGCCATGAAGTCCGGCTTGGTGGCGGCCGAAGCGGTCTTCGAGGCTATTGCAAGCGGTGACGAGGGTGGACGGGATCTGACAGCTTTCACCCAGAAATGGGAGCAGAGCTGGGCCTACGCCGAACTCAAGGAGAGCGCCAGCTTCGGCCCGGCGATCCACAAGTACGGTACCGTGGCTGGCGGCGCCTACAACTTCGCCAACCAATTGCTGGGCGGCAAGCTGCCCAACCTGCACGACACCACCCCGGACCATGCGGCACTGAAGCCGGCCAGCCAATTCGAGAAGATCGTCTACCCCAAACCTGACGGCAAACTCTCCTTCGATAAGCTCTCTTCCGTGTTCCTGTCGAACACCAACCACGAAGAGGATCAGCCGAGCCACCTGAAGCTAGTGGACCCGGAACTGCCGATTCGCGACAACCTGCCGACGTACGCCGAACCGGCACAGCGCTACTGTCCGGCCGGTGTCTACGAGGTGATCGAGGACGACGGGGGCAAGCCGCGCTTCCAGATCAACTTCCAGAACTGCGTGCACTGCAAGACCTGCGATATCAAGGATCCGGCGCAGAACATCAAGTGGGTGGCGCCGGAGGGTGGCGGCGGGCCCAACTACCCCAACATGTGACGGTGTCAGGAAAAAGGGCGTGCCGGTCGGCACGCCCTTTTCATTTCATGGCTGCACGCCGCCGAATCAGCTTTCGCCCAGCGCCTTCAGGAGTTCCTCGACCACTTGCCGCTGTTGCTCTCTCTCAAGGTAGGGATGCATCGGTAGACTGATGATCTCCTGGCATACCCTTTCGGCAACGGGCAACTTGCACTCGCGATCGGCCACGGCGGGCTGATGACTGAGCGGAAGTGGGTAATGCACGGCCGTCGGTATGCCGGCGTCAGCAAGCTTCGCCTGGAGTGCGTCGCGCTGCGGCACGCGAATACTGTACTGAGCGTAAACGCTGGTATTCCCCGGCGCTACACAAGGTGGGGTGACGCTGCCGGACTCGCGCAACAGCTTGTCGTAACGCTCAGCCACCTGTTGGCGAAGCGTGACCTCTTCGTCGAATATCGACAGCTTGGCCAGCAGGATGGCGGCCTGCAGGGTATCCAGACGACTGTTCATGCCAATGCGTGAGTGATGATAGCGGCGGGACTCACCGTGCCGGGCCACCAGTCGCACCTGTGCGGCCAACGCTTCGTCGTCGGTGAATAGCGCTCCGCCGTCGCCGTAGGCCCCAAGGGGCTTGCTGGGAAAGAAGCTGGTGCAGGCGATACGCGACAGCCCACAGGAGCGCCGCCCGTGGCGCGTGGCACCGAAGCTCTGGGCGGCATCTTCTACCACGCCAAGGTGGTGGCGCCGAGCCAGCGCTTCGATCGCCTCCATGTCGGCACATTGGCCAAACATCGATACCGGCATGATGGCTCGTGTTCGCGGTGTGATAGCGGCCTCGATCTTTGCGGGGTCAAGCAGATAGGTGTGCGGATCGATATCCACATAGACCGGTCTGGCGCCGGTGAGAGCCACGCTTTCGGCACTGGCGATAAACGTGAAACCCGGAACGATCACTTCGTCCCCGTGCCCCACATCGAGCGCCATCAGTGCTATCTGCAGCGCGTCGGTGCCGTTGCCACAGCCGATACAGTGAGCCACACCGACATAGTCGGCCAAGCGCCGTTCCAGCTCGACCACTTCAGGCCCCATGACATAACGTCCGTGAGCCAGTACGTTCTGGATGGCAGCGTCCAGTCGAGGTTTGATGCGTGCCTGCTGCGCGGCAAGGTCGATGAAGTTCACCTGCCCCTCCTTCAGCCGTGCGTGCCAGGGTTCATTTGCATCGGGGCGATACGAGACAGCTGTGGGTGGGCCTCGGCTTCT
Organism: Halomonas sp. TH-94; assembly: GCF_057473365.1. Taxonomy (NCBI): domain Bacteria; kingdom Pseudomonadati; phylum Pseudomonadota; class Gammaproteobacteria; order Oceanospirillales; family Halomonadaceae; genus Halomonas; species Halomonas sp. TH-94. Next base: position 10,551 of record NZ_JBYCKL010000030.1, on the reverse strand, counting down.
CGCGGCACTTCCGACGTCGCATTTCCCAGATGATAGACGGTCTCGAGGCAGTGACGTACGGTCTCGATGCCGAAGCCGCGACCGGCGAGAATTTCGCGATAGCTGACGGTGTGAAGATCCGAAAAGCCGCTCGAGAACTCGAACTCTTCACCGTCACAGGTGATGCTGCGGTAGGTCGAGTGTTTTCCGCGAACGTGCTCGGGGAGATCCTCGGCGTCGATGGACAGGAACCAGCGCACCCTTCCCTTCTCGTACTCGAGGTAGCCGGCAGCCTTGTGCTCATCGTGATAGTGCAGGACGGCGCGCTTCAACTCGCCGAAAATGACATGCAGCATGTCGAAGAAATGGATGCCGATCTCGGCCATCACACCGAAGGATTTACGCGAATCCCCCTTCCAGCTGGCCAGATACCAAGGACCTCGTGCGGTGATGTAAGTCAGTTCCACGTCGTACTGCCCATCTCGCTGCTCCGCCACCACCTTGTCGCGAAGTTCGTGGATGGCCGGATGGTGGCGCAGCTGCATGATGCTGTAGACGCGATGACCGGTCTCCTGCTCCACGCAGCGCAACTCATCGAGCTGGGCCGGCGTCGACACCAGCGGTTTTTCGCAGATCACATCGCAGCCGAGGTGCAGCCCAGCCGTGATGTGGGCGCTGTGGAAATGATTGGGTGAACAGACGACCCAGTAGTCGATGGCTCTGTCACCCTGCCGCTTGAGCCGCCAGGCGTGCTCGAGGAAGTATTCGAACTGGGTGAAGAAGGAGCAATGGGTCGATATCGAATCGATGATGCCGACCGAGTCGTTGATATCGTAAGCGGCCACGAGGTCGTGCCCCATATCCTTGATGGCCTGCATATGGCGAGGCGCGATATAGCCGGCAGCACCTATGAGCGCGAAATTCATATTGTTCTCCCTCTGTACCGTTCTCGATTAATTCCATTTAATGAGCGGATGAAATTACAGGGCGCGCACCCGGTACTTCAAGTTCAGTCTGGCGGTAAACGGGCTATCGGTCTCGCCGAATCGCGGATCCATTCGCTCCACGAACCGGGGTAGAGACGCGGCAGGGGTAGGCCGGCAATGGCGTAGGCGAGAATGTTGTGGCACGCCGTGACGCCGGAGCCGCAATAGGCCACGACGGCTTCGGCTTGCGGCAGCTCGATTTCAAGCGTCTCGGCGTCTTTGAAGTGGCCTGCTTCCGTCAGGTTGTCGCCGCTGGGACGACAGAACGCGCCAGGTATATGCCCTGCCACCGGATCGATGGGTTCGGCCTCGCCGTTGAACCGTTCCACACTGCGGGCATCGACCTTTAGCTCCCGCCCCGAGAAAACCTCGTCGGCGCCCATCCAGGCACCGTCGTCGAAGGATGGCTGCCAATCGCTCGGTATTGGCGACGGCTCCTCGCCAAGTGCCAAACCACCGCCCTGCTCCTGCCAGGCGCTCAGCCCGCCATCGAGTACGCGTACATCGGGATGTCCGGCCCACACGGCGAGCATCCACCACGCTCTGGCTGCGGCCAGTTGGCCTCCCATGTCATCCAGCACTACCACCGGCTGCTTGGTCGAAATACCTAGCCGTCTGAGTGTGTCGGCAAACCTCTCCGAGGATGGCAGCGGGTGGCGGCCAGCCTCACCCGGCGGGCCTGCCAGATCGCTATCGAGGTCGAAATGCAGACTGCCCGGTACGTGGCCGCTCTCCCACAGACGCCGCCCCGCCTCGCGATCGCCCAATCTTGCCCGGCAATCCAGCACCTTCGGGGGGTTAGCTTCTTGCAGCGACGCGACCAGTTCGGCTGCGGTTATCAACACCTGACTCATGCTCGCTCTCCTTGGGCCAGCCCGGTGACGGCACTCTTTTCCCCTCTCAGTTCGATGGGGGCGCGACACGCCAGCAAACGCCGACGGCCAGCCTGTACGAAGTTTACTTCTATAACGGGATCTGCAGGGTCGCCTTCTACCACCACGATTTCACCCTCACCGAAGACCGCGTGACGCAGTCGCTGGCCTGGATGAAAGAGCTGAGCCGAATAGCGGCTCCCCGTCTCGGCGACCCCGGGTGCTAGTGGCACCAACGGAATATCGTCGCACCCTAACGCGTCGAGATAGCGAGAGACCAATGCAGGTGAAGTCACACTGAGCGAAGCGCTTTCATCCTGGGGAGCCATCAAGCGGGCGGCCACCTGCCGACACTCTTCCCATCGCGTCTCGTCGATAAAACGGCTGGGTCGGTGATCGCCGCTGTCATGCAACAGCAGCAATCGATCCCGGGCGCGGGTCACGGCCACATAGAACAGCCGCCGCTCCTCCTCGAGTCGTTCGGCCGACAGAGGATTGTCGCGACTGTAGTGGGGGAAGTCTTCCTCGTTGACGCCGGAGACGATGACCAGCGGCCATTCCAGACCCTTGGCCCCGTGAACGGTAGTGACCAGAACGCCATCGGCATGATTCTCCACGGGCCGCTCGAGCAGTTCGATGAAGGCATCGATATCGGGACTCTCTCCCGCCTGCTCCACCAGCACGTCGAGCAGGCGCACGTCCTCCTCGCCCTTCTCGCGGCGAGCGGCGGCGCGTTTGAGCACCTTCTCGGCATCCAACGCATCGACGATGTGCGCCAGCAGCCGCGCAGGCTCCCAATCGCCCAGGCGCGGCAGCTCACACAGCAGCGTCCAGCGGCGCTTGAGATTACGGCGCTGCATGGGCTTGAGGCCGGCCAGCAGGGGATCGTCCCGTTCGGGATAGTGCCGCGTTTGCGCCAGACGCTGCGCCAGAGCCACCAAACGCTCGCGTGCGACGAATGGCGTCGGCTGCTCGAGAAGGCGTAACAGATGCCCGGGGTCGCTCAGTAGTGCCGGTGTACGCGACAGGCGCAGGTAGCCGGCCAGCGCCTGGACCAGCGGCAAGCGAAAGACGAAGCGGTCTTCTCGAGAGAGCCGGAACGGGATGCCGGCCTGCAATAGCTGTAGCTGAACGGGCACCGACAGCGCCCAGCTGCGCACCAGCAGGCAGGCATCGCTCAGAGCTCCGTCGCGGCGACGCCACTGCTCCAAGGTAGCCAGCAACGGCGCCCTGCCCTGCCCCACGGCGATTTCGGTGCGCGGGTTGTCGGGGGCGGCCAGACACAGCTGATCGGGCCGACGGCGGTTGGCGGCAATGGCATGGTTGGCCAGTAACGCCAACGAATGGCCGTGACGAAACGTAGTGGACAGTGGGTAATCGGTCGCTTCGCCGAAGGTGCCGGTAAAGTGCTCACGCATGGTGTCAGGATGGGCGCCGCGCCATTCGTAGATGCACTGATTGGCATCCCCCACCGCCATGACGTCGGCACTGCGCCCGGCCAGCAGCGCCAGCAGGCGCAATTGGGCCTGGTTGATGTCCTGATACTCATCGATAATCGCATGATCGAGGAAGCCCTGGACCCGGCCGACAAGTGCGGCATCGGCTTCCAGCGCCCGCAGCGGGCGATAGAGCAGATCAGAATAGGTCATCAACCCGTGCTCGGCGAGCAGCGCTTCGAGGCGCTCGAAAGCGTCGGCGAAGTGGCCACTGTTTTCATCGACATCGAGCCGGTCCAGCAGCGTGGCTGCCGGCACCATCTCGGCCTTGACCAGGCCACAGAAGTGGGCCAACGCTTCCAGCGTGTCGGCTTCGAGTGCCAGTTCGCGCCGATCGCCATCTTCCAGCACTTCCAGGGTTGCCTGCCTCAGCAGCCGCTCCACCTGCCAGTCGGCGGCAATCAGACGACGCGGAGCCAAGGCGCCCCAGCGGGTCAGGCTCACCGTCAAACGGTGGCCCAGAGAGTGAAAGGTACGTACGTCTGGCAGGCGCTGGCCGGCAGGCGCCATCTCGACCAGACGGCGCTGAAAATCCTCGCGGGCCGAGCGGTTGAACATCAAGACTAAAATGCGCTGCGCCGGTACGCCGCGGGACAGAAGATGCAGTACACGTGCGACCAGCGTCGTGGTCTTGCCGGCACCCGCCACTGCCGCGACTCGAGCGTGCCCGGCGCCGTGCTCGACGACGGCGCGTTGCTCTGTCGTCAGTCTCACGCGTCCTCGGCAGGCAGTTCGCCCAGCGGTTGCCAGTTGCCGGCGCTGGTAAGTCCGAGTTCGATCATGCCCTCGTCGCTCAAGCGCTGATCGGCGGCTTCGATCAAACGGTAGTAGACGTTACGGCCCAAACGCGCAGCAAGACCGAAACGCACCGGCACCTCGGGAATCAGAGTCCCGTCCGGGGTGGCACTGAGCTGGAGCCGATGCGTCTCATCGAGCCGCAGGCGATCGCCGGCACTGGTCGACAACCACCAGCAGGCGGCCGCGTCATCGTACTCGGCCTCGACCACCACGAAGGGTCGGTCGACCACACGAATGCGCTGTTTCTCCACCGGGGTCACCAGGTAGTATTCGCCGTTTTCTTCGCGGCGAAGTAGCGTCGAGAGCAGCCGCACCAGTCGCGGACGCTTCATTTCGCTGCCTTCGTGGAACCAGCGACCATCGGCGGCGATCTCCAGATCCATCTCACCGGCGTGGGTCGGCTGCCAACGGTCCACGGGGGGAATGGCACCTTCGGGCTCGACGTGGTTGAGGAGTGGATCAAGGTTCATGCTTGCGCCTCGAAGTGTTATGCCTTCACGTGTAATTCATCTCGGCCGGCTATACCAGACCGGCACGCACTAGAATGTCGCGTGTCTCGGCGCTGGGTTCGGGCGCTGCTGCACGGAACAGGCGATAGAAATTGGCCGTGGTCTGCATCGCCACCTCATCGAGGCTGATACCGCGAACATCGGCGATGCACTGGGCCACTTCCACCACCCATGCCGGCTCGTTGGGCTTGCCGCGATGCGGCACCGGCGCCAGATAGGGGCTGTCGGTCTCGATCAGCAAGCGATCGAGGGGAACCCGGCGGGCCACCTCGCGCAGCGAATCGGCATTGCGGAAGGTAGCGATGCCTGAAAGCGAGATGTAGAAACCGTGCCTCACCGCCTCACGCGCCATGTCGAGATCCTCGGTGAAACAGTGCAGCACCCCGCCGATGTCCGGGTCGCTGTGCTCACGAATCATCGCGATGGTCTCGTCGCGAGCATCGCGGGTGTGCACGATCACCGGCAGCTCGAGTTCGGTTGCCGCCACCAGCTGACGCCGAAAACGCTCCAGCTGCACCTCCCGCGACGGCACACGACCAGGCGTCTTGTCGAGATAATGATAGTCCAGCCCGCACTCACCGATGGCTACCGCGCCGAAGCGATCGGCAACTTCCTTGATGGTTTCAACCTCGGGCTCCTGTTCCAGCAGGTGCAGCGGATGCACGCCGGCACTGATGGCAACATCGTCGTGCTCGCGGGCGATCTCGGCCAGGGCCGGTACATCGTCTAGCGTGACGGCAATGGCCAGAAACTGGTGTACATCGCGGGCGCGGGCCGCATCGAGGGCGGCCGCCAGGCTGCCTTCATGCGTCACGGGATCGAGGCGATCGAGGTGGCAGTGGGAGTCGACGAACATGGGCGTCTCGTTGTTCCTCTGCAATGTCCTGAAAGGAGATGCAGGGTATACGAAAACGCCACTCCACGTCGACGCGGAGTGGCGCAAGTCGCCAGTCTGGATGCTAGAGAATGAGCATGAGCCAGGGGACGCCTATCGCCAGCCATACCAACAGGAACAGCAGCCCGAAGATGGCACCGAGACGCCACCAGAGCGGCCCGGGCAAGTAACCGCTGCCGTAGTAGACCGGACTCGGCCCGGTACCGTAGGGCGTCAGGATACCCATGAAACCCAAGGTCGGCAGGAGCAACAGCACGAACATGTTCATGTCGATCCCCGGGATTCCCGAAGCCGCCGCCAGCATGACGGGAAGTAGCGCCGTGACATGCGCCGTAACGCTGGCGAAGAAGTAATGCAGCAAATAGAAGATTACCGTCAGCGCCAGCATCGCTATCAGCGGATCGAAGTGGCTGATACGCGCGCCGACCAGATTGCCGAACCAGCCGACGAAGCCTACCTGGCTGAGGCCCCCCGCAAGCGCCACCAGAGTCGCAAACCAGACAAAGGTATTCCAGGCCGTCTTGTTGGCAAGAATATCGTTCCAACTAATGATACCGATGAGCAGCATGGCGCAGATCACGACCAGCCCGACCAATGACGCCGAAATAACGTCACCGCCGAAGATCCAGAGCAGCAGAGCGATCAATACCAATACGACAAGCAACAGCTCGTTACGTGTCAGACGCCCCAGCGTCTTGAGCTCTCCTTCGGCCCAGTCGGACACAGCACTGCCCGACTTCACCTCGGGCGGGCAAAGCCAGTAGCACAGCAGCGGCACCAGAAGCAGCAGCAGGATACCGACCGGCGCCACCGCCAGGAACCAGTCACCCCAGCCAATGCGAACGCCGGTGGCGGTTTCGGCCAGGGCGATGGCCAGCAGGTTGGGCGCCATAGCCGTCAGGAACAGCGAGCTGGTGACACAGGTGGAAGCGATGGCAGTCCACATCAGGAAGCTGCCCATACGCTTCATGCTGGGATCGTTGGGCTTGGAGTCGTAGAGCGGTGGCAGATTCTGCAGCACCGGATAAATCGTGCCGGCACTGCGGGCAGTGTTCGAGGGTGTGAACGGCGCCAGTATCGTGTCGGCGATCATTACCGCATACCCCAGCGTCAGGGTACGCCGGCCCATGGTCTTGACCAGCCACAAGGCGATACGCCGCCCCAGCCCGGTCTTCTCGTAGCCAAGCGCGAACATGAAGGCACCGAAGATCAGCCACACGACGGAATTGTTGAATCCCGACACGGCCCAGGCGAACGCGCTATTGGGTACGTTGAAGCCAGGAGCAGCCAGCTGCTCAGGTGAATAGAGTACCCAGGGGGCCAGCAGCGCTGCCACCGTGACACCGATAAGACCGATGACGGCGCCAGGCAGCGGCTCGAGGATGAGCCCGACCACGCAGCCGAGAAAGATGGCAAAGAAGTACCAGGCATGCGGGGGCAAGCCTTCGGGCGCTGGTAAAAGCGCCACCAGCAAAGCCACCAGTACCGGTGCCAGTGATTTCCAAGAGAGGTGAGACATCCATGCAGACATCATGAGCGGCCCTTAGCAAGGCTGATGAGTATGGCGCTGAGGCAATCGTCGAGACACGACAATGCGACCCCTGGCTTTCCAGCGGAAGATTAATTGGCGCCGGAGGCGGTGAATAGCGGCGCAAGGTGCTATCGAACGCTTGATTGACCTATCTCAAGATATATAGGCAAGCACTGATGATCCAATGGCTTGTCTCAGAGCGCCAATGCTAGTCTCCAAGGGCAAGCGCTGCGACGGCTCGGCGCATCAGGCATCAGAGGGAAGGGGAGCCATGCTGGAAAGAGATTTCGATATCGTCATCGTGGGCGGCGGCGGCGCAGGCCTTCGCGCTGCCATCGCTGCCGCCGAGCAGACCCGAGAAAGCGGCAGCGGTCAGCGTATCGCCCTGCTTTCCAAGGTCTATCCCATGCGTTCCCATACGGTGGCTGCCGAAGGCGGCGCAGCGGCGGTGACCAGCGCAGAAGACAGCCTGCAGGCGCACTTCGACGATACCGTTGCGGGCAGCGACTGGCTTGCCGAACAGGGTGTGGTCGACTACTTCGTGCGCCATGCCCATCGCGAACTGGTACAGATGGAGCGCTGGGGGTGCCCGTGGAGTCGACAGGACGACGGCAGCATCCAGGTGCGTCGCTTCGGTGGCATGAAAACGGCACGCACCTGGTTCGCTGCCGACAAGACCGGCTTCCACCTGTTGCACACCCTGTTTCAGACGTCGCTCAAATATCCCGAGATCGAACGACTCGATGAGTATTTCGTCCTCGACATCGCCGTCACCGACGGGGCCGTCGCCGGAGTGATCGCCCTGCAGGTAGCCACCGGCGAACTGACCCTGCTGCGCACCAAGGCCGTGGTACTCGCTACCGGTGGTGCCGGCCGGCTGTTCCGCTTCAATACCAACGCCGGCATCGTCACCGGCGATGGCATGGCGATCGCCTACCGGCACGGCGTAGCGCTGCGCGACATGGAGTTCGTGCAGTACCACCCCACCGGCCTGCCGGGTTCCGGCATTCTGATCACCGAAGCCTGCCGCGGCGAAGGCGGCATCCTGCTCAACAAGGATGGCTATCGCTACCTGCAGGACTACGGTCTCGGCCCGGAGACTCCGCTGGGCCAGCCCCAGAACAAGTACATGGAACTGGGTCCCCGTGACAAGCTCTCCCAGGCATTCTGGCAGGAGCAGCAGGCCGGCCGCACCGGCACCTTTGCCGGCAGCGACGTGGTCTACCTCGACTTGCGCCATCTCGGCGAAGCCGTGTTGAAAGAGAGGTTGCCGTTCATCTGCGATCTGGCCAAGTCGTACATCAACGTCGACCCGGTACACGAACCCATCCCCATCCGTCCGGCCGTTCACTACACCATGGGCGGTATCGAAACCGATGCCGAGTGCGAAACACGGATCAAAGGGCTTTTCGCTGCCGGCGAGTGTGCCTCCGTGGGACTGCACGGGGCCAACCGGCTCGGCTCCAACTCGCTCACCGAGCTGCTGGTATTCGGTCGCCTTGCGGGTGAGCGGGCCAGCCGGACGGCGGCTGAGCATGACTTCGTCGACGCTCGCCCGGGACAGGAGCAGGCGCGACGGCAACAGGCGGCCCTGGCCACGCTATGCGAAGGCAGCAGCGAAGAGAACTGGGTAGCACTCAAGCATGAGCTCATCCAGACCATGGAGAACGGCTGCGGCATCTATCGAACCGAAGCCGGCATGCAGGATGCCCTTGATAACGTCCGCAAGCTCCGTGAGCGTTATCGCCATATACGCGTCGGCGACAAGAGCCGCATCTACAATACCGAGCTGCTCGAATGTATCGAGCTGGGTTTCGGCCTGGATATCGCCGAGGCGACCTGCCTCGGTGCGCTGGAGCGGCGCGAATCCCGCGGCGCCCACCAGCGCCTCGACGAAGGCATGCAGCAGCGTGACGACCTCCACTGCCTGAAGCACAGCCAGGTCTTCTACCGCGGCGACGCTTCGGCCGAGCTGCAGTGGCAGGATGTCGACGTGAGTATCTCGGCACCCGCCGAGCGGGTCTATGGCGAAGCTGGCCGCACCGCGAGCCAAGGTGGGCAAGGAGCGCACTCATGAGTACCAAGTCCATCCGCATCAAGCGCTATCTGCCGGAACAGGCGGCCGAGGCGTTCTGGCAGCGCTACGAGGTGCCCATCGATGACAGCACCTCGCTGCTCGATGCCCTCACCCACATAAAGGAAACACTGGACAGCAGCTTGAGCTACCGCTGGTCCTGCCGGATGGCGATCTGCGGCTCATGCGGCGTCATGGTCAATGGCATGCCCAAGCTCGGCTGCAAGACCTTCCTTCGCGACTACCCGGCCGACATTCGCATCGAGCCGCTGGCTCATTTCCCGGTGCGCCGGGACCTGATGGTCGACATGGAAGTCTTCCTTGAACACTTGGCCGCAGTGAAACCTTATCTCATCGATACTGATGCGGAAAACACGGAGCCCTACCGCCAGACACCGACCCAGCTGGCTCGCTACAAGCAGTTCGCCAACTGCATCAACTGCGGCCTGTGCTATTCGGCCTGCCCACAGTTCGGCCTGAATCCCGAGTTCCTGGGACCGGCAGCCATCGCCCTCGCCCATCGCTACAATCTCGACAGCCGCGATCGAGGCAAGGCGCAACGCATGGCCGAACTCAATCGCCACGAGGGCGTTTGGAGCTGTACCTTCGTCGGCTTTTGCTCCGAAGTGTGTCCCAAGCACGTGGATCCGGCCGCTGCCGTCAATCAGGGAAAAGTGGAAGCGGCGAAGCACACGCTGATTGCACTGTTCAAGGGATAGGAGGGGATACCATGCACAAATCTTCCGACGCGCTTCCCCCGCTGAAACGAACCTGGTGGTTGAAGCATCGCTATTTCGTGGCTTACATGGTGAGAGAGGCGACGGTACTGCCACTGCTGTTCTTCGCCGCTTGTCTGATAGGCGGAATGATCGCTCTGCTGCGCAGCGATGCTGCCTGGTCGAGCTGGCTCGAGTTCATGAGCGCAACACCGGTGCTGATGCTGAACGGGTTGGCCCTGGTCGCGAGCCTCTATCATGCCTGGACCTTCTTCCTACTTTTCCCCCGCGTGATGCCACTGCGCATTGCGGGGCGGACCCTGCCGAGCCAAGCCATCGTGGCAGGACAATGGGCCGGGGTAGCGCTGGTTCTGTTGCTGTTCGTGTGGCTATTCACAGGAGGTGCGCGATGAAAAAAAGCGCTTTGCATCGACAGGCCTATGACGAGCCGCTTTGGTGGGGGTTGTTCAGCGCTGGCGGCGTCTGTTTCGCCGTGGTCGTTCCGGCTGCCATTTTGTTCCTGGCATTGCTGATCCCACTCGGCATCGTGTCTCTCGATGCCGAACGCGCCCGCTCACTGCTGTTCAGCCTTCCCGGCATATTGTTCGTCGGAGCCGTAGTCTGCCTGCCGCTCTTTCATGCCGCACATCGTATTCGACATGGGCTTTTCGACTTGCGCCTGGGACGCGACGAGC
>NZ_JBYCKL010000029.1:0-43029 GCF_057473365.1 Halomonas sp. TH-94 | reverse complement strand
GGCCTACGGTGAACGCGATGCAGGCCGATCAGCCGCTATCGCCTCCGGCTACCGGCACTATGCTGCCGGTGATGTAGCTGGCATCGCGGGAGGCCAGGAACAGGATCGGACCGGCCTGCTCGTCGAGAGTGCCGTAGCGGCCCATGAAACTGGTGGCCTTGGTCTGGTCGATCAGTTGCTGATACCACGCCTTTTCCTGCTCGCTGGGCTCGGCGGCGTTGCGCGGCGTTACCCGCGGTGGCGCCTCGGTGCCCCCGGGGGCGGTGGCGTTGACGCGAATGCCGTACTCGGCGTACTCGAAGGCCAGCGCCACGGTCATGGCGTTGACGCCGCCCTTGGCCGCGGCGTAGGGCACGCGGTTGATGCCGCGGGTAGCCACCGAGGAGACGTTGACGATGTTGCCCTCGCTCGCCAGCAGGTAGGGCAGCGCCGCGCGGCAGCACCACAGGGTGGGGAACAGCGAGCGGCGCACCTCGGCCTCGATCTGCTCGGGCGTGTAGTGAGCGTATGGCTGGGCCCAGATAGTGCCGCCGACGTTGTTGATCAGCACATCGAGCCGGCCGTAGTGCTCCTGCACCTGGCGCATCACGCCTTCGGCGCCTTCCCAGACTTCCAGATCGGCCTGAATGGCGATGGCCTCGAGACCCGACTCGCGCAGCTCGGCCGCCACCCGCTCGACGTGTTCGGCGCGGTCCACCAGCGCCAGCCTGGCACCCTCGGCGCCGGCACGCTCGGCGACGCGACGGCCGATGCCCTGGGCGGCGCCGGTGATCACCATCGTCTGGTCCTGGAAGCGCGCGCTCATGCCACCGCCTCCTTCTTTGCTTCTTCCGGGGCCAGGCTCGGGGTGAACTTCTCGTAGTGAAAGCTGGCCGGGGAAAAGGCCTGCTCGCGGAAGTGAGCGAGCACCGCATCCACCATGGGCGGCGGCCCGCACAGGTAGACGTCGACCTCGCCGTCGTGCAGCAGCTCGGGGGCCATGTGGTGGGTCACGTAGCCCTTGCGCATGTGCCCGCTGGTCTTATCGGCGACCACCGTGGTGTAGGCGAAGTCGGGCAGCGCTTCGACGAAGGCGTCGAGCTCGTCGAGCTTGACCAGGTGATCGTCGACGTTCACGCCGTAGAGCAGACGGATCGGCTGATCGCAGCCCTGCTCCCCCAGTTGGCGCAGCATGGCCAGAAACGGCGCCAGGCCGGTGCCGCCGGCCAGCATCAGCACGGGCCGCCTGACCTCGCGCAGGTAGAAGCTGCCCATCGGCCCGGTCAGGGTCAGCGCATCCCCGGGCTTAGCCGTCCCGCTGAGATAGCCGCTCATCAGGCCTTCCGGCACGTTGCGAATAAGGAAGGTGGCACGGCGTTCACCGGGCAGCGAGCTGAACGAGTAGGAGCGCGTCTCGTCGCTGCTTGGCACCTGGATATTGACGTACTGGCCCGGCAGGAAAACGAGGCCCTCGCCCTGCTCCAGGTACTCTTCATTCAGCTCTATGGCCAGCTCGAAGCTGTCCTCGGAGAGGCGCCCGACCTCGGCGACCCGGGCGGGAAACTCACCCACCGCGGTCTTGCACAGGGTCGATGCCACCGGCACCTGCACCACGCAATCCGACGACGGCACCATCTGGCAGGTCAGTACCATGCCCTCGGCGACCTCCTCGTCGGAGAGCGCCTCGTCGATGTACTCGTCGCCCAGATCGAACTGACCCTGCTCGCAGCTGCCCTTGCAGGTGCCGCAGACGCCGTCGGAGCAGTCCATCGGCAGGTTGACCTTGTGGCGATAGGCGGCGTCGAGCACCGTTTCGCCATCCTTGCAGGTGATGAAGCGGGTCACGCCGTCTTCGAAGTTGAGGGCTATGTTGTAGCTCATGCTCGTCTCCTCCCCCACCTGGTTCACGATCGTTCAGACGTGATACACGTCGATGACCTGGTGGATGTAGTCGTTGTTGAGCACCACCTTCTTGCTGGCGATCAGCGGCTCTCCGCCGCTCACGTCAAGGGTGTAGAAGGAGGTGCCGAAGTAGCCGTCGGTCTGCTGATAGCGATGACTCAGGGTGTGCCAGTTGAAGCGCAGCTCGACCGTGTCGCCTTCCTGGGAGAGCACCTCCAGATTGGAGATCTGGTGGGTGGTGCGCGGCTCGGGAATGCTGGAGGCGCCGGAGCGCTCGGTCTTGATGCGGTAGACGCGATCCTCGAGCCCCTCGCGGTTGGGGTAATAGATCAGCGAGATCTCGCGCTGCGGGTCTTCGGTCAGCCGGTCGTCGTCGTCCCAGGCCGGCATCCAGAACACCGCGTCCTTGCGATAGCACGTCAGCCACTCGTCCCACTCGCGGTCGTCGAGCAAACGGGCTTCACGATGGATGAAGGCCTGGATGGCCATAAAATCGATGCTCATGATGCCCTCCTCAGGATTCGCTCGTTGCTACGGGCGTGGTGGCGATGAACTGGCTGCGCTCTTTGTCGATGGCGCGCAGCATCTCCTCGACCCAATGCTTGTGGTGCAGCACGTAGAGTCCTTCGTCCTCGGGCGAGGCACCGCTGAGCAGCGGCTTCATGTCGATGGCGCGGGCGTTGTCGTCGGCGCCATCGATCCACTGCCTGGCACCGCGGGAAAGGTCGTTCCATTCCGCGTCGAGGCCGGCGTAGCCGTTCTGGCAGGCGCGGAACTCCTCCAGGTCGTCGGGCGTGCCCATGCCGCTGACATTGAAGAAGTCCTCGTACTGGCGGATGCGCAGGGCGCGGTTCTCGGCGGACTCCCCCTTGGGCGCGAAGCAGTAGATGGTGACTTCGCTCTTGTCCACGGCGATGGGACGAATGACGCGGATCTGGGTGGAGAACTGATCCATCAGGTAGACGTTGGGGTAGAGGCAGAGGTTGCGGGTCTGGTTGACGATGGAATCGGCCCGCGCCTCGCCGAGCTCCTGCTCGATGCGCTCGCGCTGGGAGTAGACCGGGCGCACCTCGGGGTTGAGCAGGCGCGTCCACAGCATCATGTGGCCGTTGTCGTAGGAGTAGAAGCCGCCCATGCTCTTCGACCAGCCGTTGGCGTCCACCGCCTTGGTGCCCCCAGCGTCGTAGTTACGCCGCTCCATGGTCGAGGCATAGTTCCAGTGCACGGTGCTGACGTGATAGCCGTCGGCACCGTTCTCGGCGCCCAGCTTCCAGTTGCCGTTGAAGGTGTAGGAGGAGGTGCCGCGCAGGATCTCGATCCCTTCCGGTGCCTGATCGACGATGTTGTCGATGATCTTGGTGGTCTCGCCGAGGTACTCGGTGAGCGGGGCCACGTCGGCACTCAGGCTGCCGAACAGGAAGCCGCGGTAGTTCTCGAAGCGCGCCACACGTTTGAGATCGTGGGAGCCCTCCTGCTTGAAGCTCTCCGGGTAGGCACCGGCCTTCTCGTTCTTGGCCTTGAGCAGCTTGCCGTCGTTCTTGAACGACCAGCCGTGGAACGGGCAGGTGAAGGTGCCCTTGTTGCCGCGCTTCTTGCGGCACAGGGTCGCGCCGCGGTGGGCGCAGGCGTTGATCAGCGCGTGCAGCTCACCCTGCTTGTCGCGGGTGAGGATCACCGGCTGGCGGCCCATGGTGACGGTCATGTAGTCGCCCGGCTCCGCTACCTGGCTCTCATGAGCCAGGAACAGCCAGTTGCCCTCGAAGATGTGCTTCATCTCCAGCTCGAAGAAAGCCGGGTCGGTGAACATGCTGCGGTGGCAGCGGAAGATACCGTTCTCGGGGTCGTCGACGACGGCGCCGCGAACGCGTTTCTCGAGACGATCAAGCTGTGCGGTCATGGCTCCAACTCCTCGTGGCTCTTGTCAGGTCGTGAGGCTCCCCTACCCGCCGGCCGAAACCGACGGGGGAGCGCTACGTATCGTCAGGTGACTTGCGAAAAAGCGTCGGGCGATCAGGCCTCGGCGGGTTCGCGCTTGGCCGGCGCCGCCTCGTCTTCGAGAGCCCGCGGGCGCTTGTGACGGCTTTGCTGCTCGGGGTCGGCGGTGGCTGCCAGCTCGACGTCGAACACCACCTCGGTGAAGGGAGCTTCGAGACCGCGTTTGGCGGCTTCGCCGGCATCCTCGATACGGGTGGCATCGACCACCAGCTCCTCGCGGGTAGCGAAGGCGAAGTCGTCCCAGGTGTACTCGTCGCCGGCGAGATTGATCTGGGTGGTCAGATGACGATGACCCGGCGCCGAGACGAAGAAGTGGATGTGCGCGGGGCGCTGACCGTGACGACCCAGCAGCTTGAGCACCTGGTCGGTAGGGCTGCCTGCCGGCACGCCGTAGCCGGAGGGAATGATGCTGCGGGCGCGGTAGCGTCCCTCGGCGTCGGCGATGATGGTGCGGCGCAGGTTGTACTGCGACTGCGAGGGGTCGAAGAAGGAGTAGCCGCCCTTGGAGTCGGCGTGCCAGATCTCCACCTGGGCGCCGGCCACCGGCTTGCCCTGGGTGTCGCGCACCTGGCCAGTCAGCCACATCACCTCGGCGTTCGTGTCGCTGCCGTCATCCATGCGCGCCTCGCCTTCGCTCACCGGCGCGCCGGCCACGTAGAGAGGACCCTCGATGGTGCGCGGCGTACCGCCGGTCAGGCCGGCCTGCTCGTCGGCAGCGTCCATGCGCATGTCGAGGAAGTGGTCGAAACCAAGCCCCGGGGCCAGCAGGCCGAACTGGCTCTCCTTGCCCAGCTCGTTGAGCAGGCTCACCGCCGACCAGAACTCCTCGGGGCTGACATCGAAGTCGTCGATCAGGCGGTACACGTCGGAGAGCAGGCGATGCAGGACCTGCTTGGCACGGTGGCTGCCGCCCTGCTCGTCGAAGCCGGCCACGGCCTTGAGAAAGTTCTGTACGTCGGGGGTGTCATGGATCTTCACGGTCATGGGTCATACCTCGTTGTCGTTGGAGGCCCCGCAGGGCTGGCGTGTTGGTTCGTGGGTCAGCTGTCGTCGTCGCGAATGGATGAGGGATGGCGGCACAGCGGCTTGACGCCGATCTCCATCCACGGGAAGAGCGGCAGGCCCGCGACGATCTCCTGCAGCTCGGCGTTGTCGCGCACGTCGAAGATGCTGACGTTGGCGTAGCTGCCCGCGACCCGCCACAGGTGGCGCCACTTGCCCTGGCGCTGCAGCTCCTGGGCGTACTCCTTCTCGCGCGCCTTGATCGCGGCAGCCTCTTCGGCCGGCATCGATGGCGGCAGCTTGACGGTCATTTCCACTTGGAAAAGCATGCGTTTCTCCTCAACGGCGGACGTAATGCGCCAGCTTGTCTTCATCCAGGGCTACTCCCAGCCCCGGACCCGTGGGCAGCGCGACGCCGAACTCGCCGTAGGCGAGCGGCTCGACGACGATGTCGTCCTTGAGCAGCAGCGGGCCGAACATCTCGCTGCCCCAAGCCAGTTCGGGCAGCGTCGCCCAGGCGTGCAGCGAGGCAGCGGTGCCGATGGTGCCCTCCAGCAGGGTGCCGCCGTATAGGCCGATACCGGCCGCCCGGGCCACCTCGGCCAGCGCCAGGGCGCCACGGGGGCCGCCGGCCTTGGCGATCTTCAGCGCATAGGCGCCGCCGAACCCCGCCGCGGCCAGGGCGAAGCCGTCGCGAGCGTCGGCCACCGCCTCGTCGGCCAGCATCGGCACCTCGAAGCGGTTGGCCAGACGCACCAGGCCGGCATGCTCACGGGCGGGAATCGGCTGCTCGATCAGCTCGATGCCGGCGGCCTGCAGTGCGGCGATGCCGCGCACGGCGGTGCTTTCATCCCATGCCTGGTTGACGTCGACGCGTACACTGGCGCGAGCACCCAAGGCCTCCTTGATCGCGGCGACGTGGCGCACGTCCTCATCCACGCTGTTGGCGCCGATCTTGAGCTTGAAGTCGCAATGGCGGCGTTGCTCCAGGCGCTGGAAGGCCTCGTCGATGTCGCGGGCGGTGTCACCGCTGGCCAGGGTCCACAGCACCGGCAGGTGGGCGTGGCGCGTGCCGCCGAGCAGCTCGGCCATGGGCAAGCCGAGGCGCTTGCCCCGGGCGTCGAGCAGGGCGGTTTCCAGCGCCGACTTGGCGATGGCGTTGCCGCGGGCGTGACGGTCGAGGCGGGCACGCAGCACGGCAACGGCGTCCGCCGGCTGGCCGATCAACAGCGGCGCCAGGTAGGTGTCGATGTTGCGCTTGATGCTTTCCGGGCTTTCGGGCCCGTAGGCGAGCCCACCGATGGTGGTGCCCTCACCCAAGCCCTCGACGCCGTCGGAGTCACGCAGACGCACGATGACCAGCGTCTGGCAGGCCATGGTGGTCATGGAGAGCTTGTGGGGGCGGATGGTCGGCAGATCGACCAGCAGCGTTTCGATGGACTCGATTACGGATGACATGCGCGCTCCGGCGGTTCGGTGTTTCGATACCGAAGCAGTTTGATTGCCACGATGCAGCCGAACCAATATCGTTTAGGTCCGAAGCCATACCCTGGAGGTATCATGGAGCTGCGACATCTACGCTACTTCTGCATGGTCGCGGAGGAGCTTAACCTGACTCGGGCAGCAGCCAAGCTGCACATGGCGCAGCCGCCTTTATCGAGACAGATCAAGCAATTGGAGAGCGAGATCGGGGCCGAGCTGTTCGAGCGCAGCGCGCGCGGCCTGCGCCTGACCCCGGCAGGCCAGTTCTTCCATGAGCATACCCTGCAGATACTGGACAAGGTCGACACCACCGTTGCCGCGACTCAGCGTCTGGCCCGCAGCAAGCGTGTGATGTTCGGCATCGGCTTCGTGCCGTCGGTGTTCTACGGGCAGCTGCCGCTGCTGGTGCGGGAGTTACGACAAAAGGATAACGTCGAGCTGGTGCTGGCCGAGCTGACCACGGTGCAGCAGGTGAAGGCGCTCAAGAGCGGGCGCATCGACCTCGGCTTCGGCCGCATGCGCATCGACGACCCCGACGTGGAGCAGGAGAACCTGTTCGACGAGCCGCTGATGGCGGCCCTGCCCGAAGGCCACCCGCTGGCCGATACCAGACCGACCCTGGCCCAGCTCGCCGAATACCCGCTGGTGCTGTTCCCGGCCCAGCCGCGACCGAGCCTGGCCGACATGACGCTGGGACTGTTTCGCCGCCGCGGACTCAAGGTCACCGTGGCCCAGGAGGCCAACGAGCTGCAGACGGCGCTGGCGCTGGTCGCCTCGGAGATCGGCATCACCCTGGTGCCGGAGCAGGTCAGGCGCGTGCAGCGCGACGGTATCGTCTACGTCTACCTGGCCGATCCGGGACTCACCTCGCCGGTGATCTGCAGCCGGCGCAAGGGCGAAGCCCCGTCATCGATCATGCGGGAGGCCAATGCCATTCTCGAAGTGCTGGTGGAGAATCGCCGCAGCGGGCGCTATCCCTAGGCTCTGTCCGAAAACTGGCTGCGCTCGCCGACTTTTCAGACAGAGCCCAACGGGGCGGCCACGGCCAGGCAGGATGCTCGGCTGCCGTGGCGCGACAGCAGCGTGAACTCCTCGAGCGCGAGATCGGCGGCATCGAGCTGCGCCCTGAACGCCTGCTCGTAGGTCACCTGCCCGAAGTCGATGCTGGTGAGTCGTTTGAGCATGGGTTTTAGCCGCTCCATCCCGGGCGAGGGCCGCAGTTGGATGGTCTGAGTGAAATAGAGTCGCCCACCCGGGCTCAGCTGCGCCGCACAGTGGCGCAGCGCCCGCTCGGGCTCCGGCAGCAGCATGAAACTGGCGGAAAAATAGACGGCATCGTAAGGCCCACCGCCGTGATCGTAGACGGATTCGAGACGCACCTCGGCATGGGCGCAGAGCGACGCTTCCTCGAGCCGGCGCCGGGCACGCTCGATGTAATCGGCGTCGATGTCGATACCGGTGACGCTCAACCCCTTGCGCCTCACCGTCTCGGCGTTGGCCGCCAGCGCCCCGGCCGTACCGACCCCGACATCCAGCACCCTCGCCCCCTCGGATAGGCGTTCAAGCACCTCGGCATACCAGCGGGTGGTCAGCCTGAGGATCAGGGTGTCGTAGATCAGGCTTCGGAGCATGGCTCAGCGACCACGCTTGCGGGCAAAGAAGGCATCGATGGCGGCCTGGGCCTCCGGCGAGCCGCAGCGCTCCAGCAACCGCTCCTCCTCCCGCGCAAAGGCGCTGTCGACAGCGCCGTCACTCTCGCGCAGCAGCGCCTTGATGGCGAGCAGCGCTTCAAAGGGCTTGGCCAAGAGGCGTTCGGCACAGTCGAGCGCCTGCATCATCGCCTTGCCGTCGGGGGCGACGTCGGTGATCAGGCCCAGTTCGATGGCACGCGCCGCGGTGAACGCCTGGCCCAGCATCAGCATGGCCGTGGTGGACTTGGTGCCGGCCAGCCGGGGCAGCAGATAGGTGGTGGCACCCAACGGGGTCAGGGCGAAATTGACGAAGGGCAGGCAGAAGCGGGTCGAGTGGCCGGCATAGGCGAAGTCGCAGTGCAACAGAATCGACGAGCCGAGCCCCAGCGCCAGCCCCTCGGCGGCGGCCACCACGGGCTTGGGAAAGGCGTGAAGGCGGCGCAGGAAGGCGATGGCCGGGACACTCGCGGCGTCGGCCAGCGCCTTGTAGTCGTTGAGGTCGTTGCCGGCGGTGAAGCAGTTGTCGCTGCCGGTGATGACCAGCACCTTGACCTCGGCATCCGCCTCGGCTGCATCGAGCACCTCGATCAACCGCGCGTAGCTCGCCGCGTCCAGAATGTTGCGTCGCTCGGGACAGCTGATTCTGAGCAGCTCGATGCCGCCCTCTCGCCGAGACGTGGTGATGTCGGTTGCCATGATCGCTCTCCTCGAGGCTAAGGGCCTGATCACAGCATAAGAAAAAATTAATAAGGAAGCTAAGGTTTCAAGCCTTCCGCGAATTACGACGACAGCTTGACCGATGCTCGCCGCCGCCCGCTACGCCGGGCCGCCAGGCGCGCCTCGGCCCTCTCCTGCAGCTGCGGCTGGGCCAGACATTCCAGATGCAACGCCCATTCGCGGCTCAGTCCCTCATCGAACGGCTCGTGTACCGCAGCGCCCAAGGCGTCGAACAGCCTTGAACAGGCCGGGTTATCGCGAACCTCCGCGGGCAAGGCGTCGTACTGCCTCTCGAGCCAGCTCGCCACGTCGGCCACCGGCACCTTGATACGCCGCTCCCGTGTGGGGCGTGAACCTTGCGACACCAGTTGCCACGCCACCTGCTGCTGCTCGGCTTCAACGTGCAGTCGCGGTGCCACTCGGTCGATCAGTCCCAGCCGCTGTGCTTCGCTGGCACCGATGGTGTCGCCGGTAAGCAGCAGGCGCAACGCAGCAGCGAGCCCCACCAGCCTGGGCAGACGTTGAGTGCCGCCGGCACAAGGTATCAGCCCCAGGGCGATTTGCGGCAGGCCCAGGCGAAGCTCCGGCGGGCCGAGCCGGTAATCGCAGGCCATGGCCAGCTCCAGGCCGCCCCCCAGCACCGCCCCGTGCAGCCACGCCACGCTGGGCTTGCTGCCGCTCTCGATGGCGAGCGTCAGCTCGGGCAGGGAAGGGGATTCATGCAGGCGGTCGAGCTCCCCCATGTCGGCCCCCGCCGAGAAGCAGCGACCACCCGACTTCAGCAGTACCCACTCGACGGCGTCATCGCTCTCGGCAGCCGCCAGCGCCTGCATCAGCTCGCTGCGCAGCCGCTGGGTCAAGGCATTGACCGGCGGGTTGAACAGGGTGATCCGCGCGCAATTGGCCTCGCAGATCAGGGTCACGGCTCGGCTCATGGCTCATCTCGCTGAGTAGTCATTGTCATCGCCAAGCGCATCGTCACATGACAAGAGCTTGTCACAGTTTGGCCGCCGCCACACGCCCAGGCTTTGCATGACAGTTTAGCCATACCGGAATAAAAGACAATGTATTGACATAAATTTCGACCTCGCCTAGCTTGACTTCACGACATGACGGAGCCGAGCCCTCAGGTCTCGTGTCACTCCAAACAACGAACAATGCGATATCAGGAGCTTGTATGGCTATCGAGACGAATCTGACCCCCGAGCGCAGGCAGGCCATGATCGCCACTGGCGCCTGGAATGACATGCTCTTGACAGATTATCTGGATGAAGCCGCGACCGCCGCCGCGACTCGCCCGGCCATCGTTACCTATCGCATGGCCGATGGCTCACACGCTTCGCTGACCTACGCCGAGCTGAACGAGAAGGTTACGCGTATGGCCGCGGGACTTGCCGGACTGGGCGTAGCGAAGGGCGACGTGGTTTCCTGTCAACTGCCCAACTGGTGGCAGATGACGGCGCTGCACCTGGCCTGCATGCGAATCGGCGCGGTACTCAACCCCTTGATGCCGATATTCCGCGAGCACGAGCTACGCTTCATGCTGGCCCAGGCCGAGAGCAAGGTGTTCGTGGTGCCCGGCGTGTTCCGCGGCTTCGATCACGCCGCCATGGCACGAGGCCTGCAGGCCGAGCTTACCGCTCTCGAGCAGGTGCTGGTGGTAGGCGGTGAGGGCGTGGACAGCTTCGAGACGGTACTGCTCGAGCGCGCCTGGGAGCAGCAAACCGATACCGCCGCCCTCTTCGCTGCACGCCGCCCCAGCGGTGACGACGTGGTCCAACTGCTCTATACCTCGGGCACCACCGGCAAGCCAAAGGGGGTGATGCATACCTCCAACACGCTGATGAGCCATATCCGTCCCTTTGCCACTCGGCTGGGGCTGGGTAACGATGACACCGTGTTCATGCCCTCGCCGCTGGCCCACCAGCTCGGCTTCCTGTACGGCTTGATGCTGCCGATTTATCTCAAGGCCACCGCGGTGCTGCAGGACACCTGGAAACCGGCCGAGGCCGTCGACATCATTCGTGCCGAGAAGCCCAGCCTGATGCTCGGCTCCACACCCTTCCTGGCGGACATCGCCGAGCAGGCTGAAACCCACGGCCCCGAACTGCAGTCGCTCAAGCTGTTCATGTGCGCCGGCGCGCCGATCCCCAGCCCCTTGGTGGAAAAGGCCGCACGCAACCTGCCTACCCGGATCATTTCCGCCTGGGGGATGACCGAGAACGGCGCGGTGACCACCACCCGCCCCGGCGACGACCCGTCCCGCGCCGTGCATACCGATGGCCTGCCGCTGCCCTTCATGGAGCTGAAGGTCACCGACCTGGAAGGCAACTCCGTGCCTCCCGGCGAGGAAGGACCGCTCTACGTGCGCGGCGCCAGCCTCTTCGTCGGCTACTTCAAGCAGCCCGAGCTCTATGGCGTCGACGCCGAGGGCTGGTTTCCCACCGGCGACCTGGCCCGCCTCGATGAGCAGGGCTATGTGCGCATCACCGGGCGCTCCAAGGACGTGGTGATCCGCGGCGGCGAGAACATTCCCATCGTCGATATCGAGAACGCGCTCTACCAGCATCCGGCGATCCAGGCCGTGGCCCTGGTGGGCAAGCCCGATGAGCGCTTGGGCGAGCGGCTATGTGCCTACGTGACCCTCAAGGAGGGGCATGAGTCGCTGACGCTCACAGAGGTCACGGCCTTTCTCAGCGAACGCCAGGTGACGCGCCAGTACCAGCCGGAGTTCCTGGAAGTGCTCGACGAGCTGCCGCGCACCCCCTCGGGAAAGATTCAGAAATTCAAGCTGCGCGAGCAGGCCGGCCAAAGCGTGGCGTGAGCCGCCCCATCTCCCCAAGCTCCATTTCCGCAACAGAGAGGATCGCATGAGAGGACTCAAGCACAAGACCGTCATCGTCACCGGTGGCGGCGGCGGCATCGGCCGCGCCGTGTGTCGACGCTTCGCCGAAGAAGGCAGCAGGGTGGCAGTGCTCGACCGCGACCTCGACGCCGCCCGCACCACGGTGGAGCTGATCGCGGAGGCCGGCGGCCAGGCTCGCGCCTATGGGGCCGACATCACCGACTACGCCGCCATCGTCGAGACGCTCGAGCGCATCGAGGCCGAGCTCGGCGTGCCCGGGGTACTGGTCAACAATGCCGGCTTCGACCGTTTCATGCCGTTCCTCAAGACCGAGCCTGCGCTGTGGGAGTCGCTGATCGCGGTGAATCTCACCGGCGCGCTCAACATGCACCACGTGGTGCTGCCGAAGATGGTCGAGGCCGGCGGCGGCAAGGTGATCAACGTCGCCTCCGATGCCGCCCGGGTCGGCTCCTCCGGCGAGGCGGTCTACGCCGCCTGCAAGGCCGGGCTGCTGGGGCTGAGCAAGACCCTCGCCCGTGAGCTCGCCACCAAGGGCGTGACCCTCAACGTGGTCTGCCCCGGCCCTACCGACACCGCGCTGCTGCAGGGCTTCGCCGAGACCTCCCGGGATCCGGAGAAGCTGCTCGAGGCGTTCCGTAACGCCGTGCCCATGCGCCGCATCGGCCAGCCCGAGGACTACCCGGGGATCATCGCCCTGCTCGCCAGCGACGACGCCGATTTCATCACCGGGCAAGTGATCAGTGTTTCCGGTGGACTGACGATGGCGGGTTGACGCCACAGCAACCTATTGAAGGAAGAGTTTCATGACACTGCAGACGCCGAACTACGAAGACATCCTCTTTGAGGTCACCGACGGCGTGGCGACCATCACCATCAACCGGCCCGAGCGCTACAACGCCTTCCGTGGCCAGACCTGCATGGAGCTGCTCGACGCCTTCAACCGTGCCGGATGGGACAAGTCGGTCGGGGTGATCGTGCTCACCGGCGCCGGCGGCAGGGCATTCTGCACCGGCGGTGACCAGGGCGCCCATGAAGGCCAGTACGACGGCCGCGGCATCATCGGCCTGCCGGTGGAGGAGCTGCAGACGCTGATCCGCCAGGTGCCCAAGCCGGTCATCGCCCGGGTCAACGGCTTCGCCATCGGCGGCGGCCATGTGCTGCACGTAGTGTGCGATCTCTCCATTGCTGCCGAAACCGCCGTCTTCGGTCAGGTGGGACCCAAGGTGGGCTCGGTGGACCCGGGCTTCGGCACCGCCTACCTCGCCCGGGTGATCGGCGAGAAGCGCGCCCGTGAGATCTGGTACCTGTGCCGCAAGTACAGCGCCGCCCAGGCGCTTGAGTGGGGGCTGGTCAATGCCGTGGTGCCGCCCGAGCAGCTCGACGAGGAGGTGCGCAAGTGGTGCGACGAGATCCTCGAAAAGAGCCCCACTGCGCTCTCCATCGCCAAGCGCTCGTTCAATGCCGACAGCGAGAACATTGCCGGCATCGGCGCGCTGGGCATGCAGGCGCTGAGCCTCTACTACGAGACCGACGAGTCGCGGGAAGGAGTCGCTGCCTTCAAGGAGAAGCGACGGCCCGAATTCCGCAACTTCTACAAGTAACGGCCCTGCCGCGAGGATGACAGCATGAACTTTGCCTTTACCGAACAGCAGCAGGCCATTCGCGAGAGCGTGGCACGGCTGGCCGCCGACGCCCTGGCACCGCGCTACCGCGCCCGTGAGCAGGAAGCATGCATCGAGCGCGAGATCGTCGCCCAGCTCGGTGAAATGGGCTGTCTCGGCGGCGAGCTGCCCGAGGAGTACGGCGGCAGCGGCCTGGACTGCGTGACCAGCGGCATCATCGTCGAGGAGATTTCCCGCGGCGACTTCAATGTCGGTTACCTGCCGCTGCTGGCCTCGCTCAACGGCCAGATCATCGCCAGCTACGCCCGCCCCGAGCTGGCCCGCGAGTGGCTCGGCGGCATCACCGCCGGGCGCAAGATCGCCTGCATTGCGCTGACCGAGCCCCACGGTGGCTCGGACGCCGCCAACCTCAAGCTCAAGGCCACCCGCGACGGCAGTAGTTTCCTGCTCAACGGCGAGAAGACCTCGATCTCCATGGCCGACCAGGCCGACGTGGCGGTGGTCTTTGCCCGCACCGGCACCCAGGAGCAGCGCGCCAGCGGTATCAGCGCCTTCCTCGTACCCATGGACTCGCCCGGTATCTCCACCAGCCGCTTCGAGGACTCGGGGCAGCGCGCCATTGGCCGCGGCTCGATTTTCTTCGACAATGTCGCGGTACCGGCCGATCACATGCTCGGCGACGAGGGCCAGGGCTTCAAGCAGGTGATGCAGGGCTTCGACTACAGCCGTGCGTTGATCGGCCTGCAGTGCCTGGCAGTGGCCCAGCAGTCGCTGGACGAAACCTGGCAGTGGCTCACCGAGCGCGAAGCCTTCGGCCAGAAGCTCGCCGCCTTCCAGGGGCTGACCCATCCTCTGGCGGAGTACCAGACCTACGTCCAGGCCGCCCGCCTGCAGTGCTACTACGCTTTGTGGCTGAAGGATCAGAACCTGCCTCACACCAGCGAGGCGGCAATGAACAAGTGGTGGGGACCGAAACTCGCCTTCGACGTGATCAAGCAGTGCATGCTGGCCCACGGCCACACGGGCTGGGGCGAGGACATGCCCTTCTCCCAGCGCATGCGCGACGTCCTGGGCCTGCAGATCGGCGACGGTACCGCCCAAATAATGAAGAACATCATCGCTCGCCAGGCGGTGCCCAGATGACCAGCCTCATCGCGACCGGACGTCCGGAAGCTCGCCTGGCGGCGCGACTCGACCAAGGAGTGCCATCGATGGCGATTCAGGACGACAAGAGTGTGGCCAACCGGCTGTTCTTCCGTCTCTTCCAGGCCAGCAACATCCTGCAGAAGCAGACGGTCGGTCAGGTCGGCCTCACCACGGTCCAGTGGGCCGTGCTGGGCGCCCTGTCGCGCAAGGGGTACGAGGACGGAATCTCCTTCAATCAACTCACCGAGTACCTGATCGTCAGCCGCCAGAGTCTCGACGGTGTGCTCAAGCGGCTGGAGCGCGACGATCATGTAAGACGCATACCGCATCCGGAGGACAAGCGCGCCCGGCTGATCCTGCTCACCGAGCAGGGGCGAGAGTTCTGGGAGAGCCTGCAGCCGCGCATTCACGAGTTCTATGCCCAGGGGCTTTCCAGCTTCACCTTCGACGAGACGGTGAGCCTGTTGCACTACCTCAACAAGTTCCAGAAGGACCTGGAGGCCATCGCCATGCAGGATGCTCCGACCGCCGAGCACGAGGAGAGCTGACCACCACCACACCAATCCGACCGCCCTCGCCCCACCCTTTCGAACCACAACAACAACGGCTTCGTCATATGACGAGGCAGGAGAGTTCGTATGTCCGCAAAACGTCAATTCACCCTGAAAAGCAGCCTACTGGGACTGGCCGTGGCGCTTGCCGCCGGCACCGCCCAGGCCGAGATCAGCGACAACGAGATACGCATCGGCTATCTCGCCGACATGTCCGGCCCCTACCGCGACTTGGCCGGCCCCGGCGGTCTGGAGGCGCTGCGCATGGCCGTGGAGGACCACGGCGGCAGCATCCATGGCGCCCCCGTCGAGGTATTCAGCGCCGACGACCGCAACAGTGCCGACGTGGGCGCCAACACGGTGCGCGAGTGGATCGACCAGCGCAACGTCGACATGGTGGCAGGGTTGGTCGCCTCGTCGGTGACCATCGCCGCCACCCGGCTGCTGGCCGAGAACGACAAGATCGGCATGGTGTCCGGCGCCGCCGCGCTCAGCGTGACCAACGAGCACTGCACGCCCAATCACATTCAATGGGTCTATGACACCCATGCCATGTCCAACGGCTCGGCCCGGGCCATCGTCGAGGAGGGCGGCGACAGCTGGTTCATCATCGCCGCCGACTACGCCTTCGGCCACTCGCTGGAGGCCGACGTCGAGAAAGTGGTGGAAGAGAGCGGCGGGCAGGTGCTGGGCAAGGTGCGCCACCCCCTCAATACCGCCGACTTCTCTTCCTACATGCTGCAGGCCCAGGGGTCCGGGGCGAAGATCGTCGGCCTGGCCAACGCCGGCGCCGATACCGTCAACGCCATCAATACCGCGGGCCAGTTCGGGCTGGCGGAGTCGGGCCAGGCACTGGCGGGACTGATGGTGTTCCTCAACGATATCCATGCGCTGGGGCTGGAGACCACCCAGGGCATGCAGCTCACCACCGGGTGGTACTGGGACATGAACGACGAGGCCCGGGCCTGGGCCGAGCGCTACTACGAGCGCATGGGCAGCATGCCGACCATGGTCCAGGCCGGGGTCTACTCGAGTTCCATGCACTACCTCAACGCCATCGAGGCCACCGGTACCGACGATGCGGCCACGCTGCGCGCCTGGATGGGCGAAACGCCGGTCAACGACATGTTCACCGCCAACGGCGTGATCCGCGATGACGGCCGCATGGTTCATGACATGTATCTGGTGGAGGTGAAGTCGCCGGCCGAGTCCGAAGGCGAATGGGATCTCTACCGTATCGTGCGTACCATCCCGGGAGACGAGGCCTTCCTGCCGCTGACGCAGAGCGGCTGTCACCTGGTCAATTCCTGAGCGCCTGCCGGGCCGCTCCACCAGCGGTCCAGCTTCTGAAACCCCATATTGCGAGGAGTCTCCATGCACGTCGACGACGCCATCCGCAGCCGCAAATCAGTGCGCCGCTTCCTGCCCGACCCGGTTGGCCGCGACACGGTGGCCCACCTCATCGAAGTCGCCGGCCGAGCCCCCAGCGGCAACAACACCCAGCCGTGGCAGGTGCACGTGGTGGCGGGCGAGGCGCTGCACCGACTCAGCGACGCCATTCTCGCCGCCTTCGATGCCGGCGAGGAGCATCAGCCCGAGTATGCCTACTACCCCACCCAGTGGTTCGAACCCTACCGCGAGCGCCGCCAGCGCTGCGGCTACGGCCTCTACGAAGCGCTTGGCATCGAGCGCGAGGACAAAGCCCGGCGCCATGAACAGATGCGCCGCAACTTCCACTTCTTCGACGCCCCGGTGGCCATGATCGTGACCCTCGATCGGCGCCTCGAGACCGGCAGCTACATGGACGCCGGCATGCTGATCCAGAGCCTGATGACGACCGCCCGCGGCCAGGGCCTGCACACCTGCGCCCAGGCCGCCCTGGCCTGGTACCACCGGATCATCCGAGAGCAGCTGGGGCTCGCCGACCACGAACTGGTGCTGTGCGCCATCGCCCTGGGCCATGAAGATCCCGAGGCAGCGGAGAACCACTTCATCACCGAGCGCGAGCCGGTGGCGAACGTCGCCAGGTTTCACGGGTTCTGAGAGAAGCGCATGAGCTCGCCCGGTGAGATCGGAGCTTGCCGTCGCCGCACACACTTCGGCGACGGTGGGTATCGCTGTGGGTGGGGATGCATAGAGCGCATGAACGCCAACGGGGCCCAAAGCGGCATTACGTCGATAACTGTCCCACCACCTGATCGCGGCCCCTTGCCTTGGCGGCATAGAGGTGCCTGTCCGCATCCGCAAACATCTCGTTGAACCCCCGGGTCCGAGGATCCCCATCAGCGACACCCACGCTGATCGTCACCAGCACACTCCGGCTCTCCACCGCCACCGGTTCTGCACCGACGACTCGACGGAGCCCCTCGGCACGGCGCCAGGCAGCGCTGCCCCCACAGTCGTATAGCAGGACGCAGAACTCCTCCCCGCCCAACCGGGCTACCAAGTCCTGAGCCCGAACGGCCGAGAGAAGCCGTTGGGTGACGGCAATAATGACCTCGTCCCCCACGGCATGCCCATGGGTGTCATTGATCGTCTTGAAGTTGTCGATATCGATGAGAACGAGGGAATACTGCCCGCCCAGCGGGCAGAGAACTTGGCGAACCCGCTCGAAGCACTGCAAGAAATGGCGGCGGTTCGAGATGCCGGTCAGGCTGTCCTGGTTAGCAAGGGCTTCGATTCGACTGTGGGCGGCTTCCCGGGACCGTTCCTGATAATAGGCTGCGGCCCCAAAGGCCATCAACGCGCCTATGATATTGGTCAGAGCAGCCCCCGATGCCAAGGCCGGCCAATCATTTCGGTAAGCCATGGTAATCGAGAGGATGACCGCGAAGAACAGCAAGTAGACGGGCAAGCCCTTGCGCGTGCCGAGCAGGAAGAAATTGAGGATGGCAAAGAAAACCGTCCATACAGCCGCCGAAACATCGGCCTTCACATACCAATAGAAAAATGCCGCGAGGCACCCACAGGACAAGACCGTCGCCCAAGCCGAGCGCTCGATATTACGGTTTACCCGCATATCGACCAGCGCCAGTACGATGATGACGAAGAACCCTAACTCGACGGCAGCCAGCAGGACGGCCCCGAAGTGGAAGAAGTTGATCCCGGCGTACACCAGGGAAGTCAGCGCAACAATGATCAAGAAGCAGTTGGCCAACCCAAACCGTCGCGAGTCCACCCCCAAACCTATATCGGTATCGGTATCGCCCCACCACCTGCGCCACTGCGGTGTTTTCATTGTTTTCCCCGCACTCCTGCTGTCGCGCACCTCTCGAAAAAGCGGCGTTCACGAAAGCAAGACCTCATCCGCCACTGACAACCATGCTTGCAAATGGTAACAAAGGTATATCGGCGGGGTCGCGAAAGCCTTTAGATCAATTGATAGTGCTCGGCCAGGGCGACTGCAGGGACGGGCTGGGTTAGGCCCAGGCTCCAAATCCGACCTTAGTCTTAGCCTTCTCGATGGCATGAAAAAGCCCGGACCAACCACCACGGCCCGGGCAAGGAGGAAACGCAGGTGAGTGTTACTCGAGCGACTCGTAGGGCAGCCCGACGTAGTTCTCGGCGATGGTCTTGAGGCCGGCCTCGGAGGAGGTGAGGTAGTCGAGCTCGGCCTGCTGCATGCGGGTTTCGAAGCCCTCCTCGTCGGAGAACTTGTGCAGCAGCGAGGTCATCCACCAGGAGAAGCGCTCGGCCTTCCAGATGCGCTTCAGGCAGGTCCGCGAGTAGTTGGGAATCAGGTCGGTGCGGCCCTCCCGGTAGACCTTGACCAGCAGACGATAGAGCGTATTGACGTCGCTGGCGGCAAGGTTGAGCCCCTTGGCCCCGGTGGGCGGCACGATGTGCGCGGCATCGCCGACCAGGAACAGCCTGCCGTACTGCATCGGCTCGACGACGAAGCTGCGCAGCGGCGCGATGCTCTTCTCCAGCGAAGGGCCGGTGACCAGCTTGGCCGCAACCTCTTCGGGCAGACGACGCTTGAGCTCTTCCCAGAAGCGCTCGTCGGACCAGTTTTCGACTTTCTCGTCGAGAGGCACCTGGACGTAGTAGCGGCTGCGAGTCGGCGAGCGCATGCTGCACAGCGCGAAGCCGCGCTCGTGACGGGCATAGATCAGCTCTTCGGAGACCGGCGGCGTATCGGACAGCAGACCCAGCCAGCCGAATGGGTAGACCTTCTCGAACTCCTTGATGCGATCCTTGGGGATCGACTGGCGTGAGATGCCATGGAAGCCGTCGCAGCCGGCCACGTAGTCGCAATCGAGCCGCACCGTTTCGCCGTTCTTCTCGTAGGTGACGTAGGGCGCTTCGCTTTCGAGGTCGTGGGGCTGGACGTTGTCGGCTTCGTAGATCGTCGTACCGCCGGCGGCGTCGCGGGCCTCCATCAGGTCGCGGGTCACCTCGGTCTGGCCGTATACCATCACCGTCTTGCCACCGGTCAGCCCGGCCAGGTCGATGCGCACGCGGCGGTTGTCGAAAGCCAGCTCCACCCCGTCGTGGGGCAGCCCCTCTTCATCCATGCGCGCATCGACGCCGGCTTCACGCAGCAGGTCGACCATGCCCTGTTCCAGCACGCCGGCACGAATACGGCTTAGCACGTAGTCGCCACTCTTGCGTTCGAGGATCACGTTGTCGATCCCTTGGCGGCTCAGTAGCTGGCCGAGCAGCAGGCCGGAGGGGCCGGCACCGATGATGGCTACCTGGGTCTTCATGAAAAAAGCCTCTTGTTGTCAGGGGCACGACACATGAGTTGCATTTTTCAATGAAAACGACTCGTCATTAAGGCAAGATAAGTATCAATAGTTGGACTTTTCACACATCCCGCATCGACTTTAGTCGTGCCCACCGGCAGGAGGCGCCCTTGTCCCATCCATCGGATACCGCCGTTCCCGTCTTCAAGCTCTACGGTGAAACCCACCCTTGGCCGACACCGGATCTGCTGCACTGCGAGTCGATCCCCGAGCGCAGCCGGCTGCACGACTGGCATATTCGTCCCCATCGGCACGCCGATCTGGTGCATGTGCTGCACATCGCCAGCGGAGAGGTCGAACTGGAGCTGGAGGGCACCCAGCATGCCCTGCTGGGGCCATTGGTGATCGTGGTGCCGGCCATGAGCATCCACGGTTTTCGTTTCTCGCAGGATGTCGAAGGACATATCGTCACCCTGGCGCAGCCGCTGGCCGAACAGCTTGGCCAACAGCTCGAGGAGCAGGCGAAGGTTCTGCGCTACGCCAACTATCTTCGCCTCGAGCAAGCCGCTCAAGCCCAGCGCCTGGCGACGCTGGTGGCACAGATCGCCAACGAGTACCGGCGACCGGCACCGGGGCGCGAGCGTATGCTGAACGCCCTGGTACAGGCCCTGGCAGTGGAGCTCGCCCGGCTGACCGAGCCGCACGGCGCCTCTCACGCCACTGAGCCGCGTCAACACGACCGCGGCCACGAGCATCTGGCGAGCTTCCAGTCGCTGATCGAGGCACAGTACCGCCAACAGCCCAGCGTCGAGCGGTTCGCCGAACAGCTAGGCATGAGCAGCGCCCACCTCAATGCCCTTTGCCGTCGCCTGGCAGACCGCAGTGCGCTTCAACTCCTCCACGAACGCCTGCTGCTGGAGGCCAAGCGCCAGCTCACCTATACCAACATGACGATCAGCCAGGTCGCCGACAGCCTCGGCTTTTCCGAGCCGGCCTATTTCACCCGCTTCTTCAAGCGCAATACCGGCCTCTCGCCCCGGGATTTCCGGCTGCGGCAGTACCAGGAGCATGCCGTAACGAACTCATGACCCCACCGGGACGCTGGGTCCGGGTGGGGTCGTGAAGTGCTGCGCGTCGTATCGTTCGTACGCGTCAGATCGGGTAGTGGCGCGGCCCGAGCTGTATCGTCATCCAGCGCAGCTCGGTGAACTCCTCGATTCCGGCCTTGCCGCCGAAACGACCATAGCCGCTGGACTTGACGCCCCCGAAGGGCATCTGCGGTTCATCGTGCACGGTAGGCGCATTGATGTGACAGATGCCCGACTCGATACGCGCGGCCACTTTCATCGCTCGCGCCGTGTCGCGACTGAAGACGGCGGAAGAAAGGCCGTAGTCGCTGTCGTTGGCGACACGAATGGCTTCTTCCTCGCCATCGACGCGAATCATCGCCACGACGGGGCCGAAGGACTCCTCGCGGTAGAGCCGCATATCGGAAGTCACCCCATCCACCACCGTGGCCTGCATGATCACCCCCTCGGCCTTGCCACCGCTGGCGAGCCTGGCCCCCTTGGCCACGGCATCGTCGAGCAATGCATTGAGCTTCTCGCCCGACTCGGCATTGATCAGCGTGCCCAGGGCGTTGCCGTCGGCGCGC
Organism: Halomonas sp. TH-94; assembly: GCF_057473365.1. Classification (NCBI taxonomy): domain Bacteria; kingdom Pseudomonadati; phylum Pseudomonadota; class Gammaproteobacteria; order Oceanospirillales; family Halomonadaceae; genus Halomonas; species Halomonas sp. TH-94. Next base: position 21,734 of record NZ_JBYCKL010000029.1, on the reverse strand, counting down.
GGGTCGCCCGCCTTGAGCTCACGCGCACGCGCCGCGAGCTTCTCGGCGAAGGCATCGGCCACCGAGTGATCGACGATGAGCCGTTCGGTCGACATGCAGATCTGGCCCTGGTTGAAGAAAGCACCAAAGATCGCCGCATCCACCGCGGCATCCAGATCGGCGTCGTCCAGCACCAGGAACGGCGCCTTGCCACCCAGCTCCAGCAGTACGGGCTTGAGATGGCTGGCGGCCTTCTCGGCAATGATGCGGCCCACCGGCGTGGACCCGGTGAAGTTGATGCGTTGCACCGCAGGGTGGGCGATCAGCGCTTCCACCACTTCCGGCGCTTCGTGAGGAGCGTTGGTGATGACGTTGACGATTCCCCCACCGAACCCCGCCTCCACCAGCACCTCGCCGATGAGGTGGTGGGTGGCCGGACACTGCTCCGAGGCTTTCAGCACGACGGTGTTGCCGCAGGCCAGCGGCGTGGCCACGGCACGCGTGCCGAGAATGATCGGGGCATTCCAGGGCGCGATACCGACGACCACGCCACAGGGCACGCGCACCCCCATGGCCAGGTTGTCGGGTACGTTCGAAGGGATGACGTCACCCTGGATCTGGGTAGTCAGCGCGGCCGCCTCGCGCAGCATGCCGGCTGCGATCATCACGTTGAACCCGGCCCAACCCGGCGTAGCGCCGGTCTCATCGACCATGCGTTCGATGAAATCGGCCTGGCGCGCCTCCATCAGCTCGGCGGCCTTGAGCAACTTGCCGCGCCGCTCGCCGGGGCCCGTACGGGACCACGCGGCGAATGCCTGCCCTGCCGCATCCGCCGCGGCCCTGGCATCGGCCACCGTCGCGGCAGCGGCGGTGGTAACGACCTTGCCACTCAACGGGTTGGTCCGCTCGAAGGTCGTTCCCGTTTCACCGCCCCTCGCGGCATCGCCAATCAACAGCTTCAACTCGGTCATGTTCTCTTCTCCTTGTTTTCCAGCGTGAAAGCCAGCCACGTCCTGACGGGCTTCACCATCGATGCGCTAAAGCATCCAGAGGGACAGAATGGGGAAGGCGATCAGCAATGCCAGGCGCAGCAGATCGGCGACGATGAACGGCGCCACACCGCGGTAGATCTCGCCCAGCCCCACGTGGGGCGCCATGGCCTTTATCACGAACACATTCATGCCCACCGGCGGCGTCACCAGCCCCAGCTCCACGGTCAATACGGTGAGGATGCCGAACCATACCGGGTCGATGCCCAGCATGGTGATGATCGGGAACACCACCGGCACCGTGATCACCAGCATGGCGATTGAGTCCATGAACATGCCAAGTACGAAGTAGAGCAGCAGGATCAGCAGCAGGACCACCATCGTCGGCACGTCCAGCCCGCCGAGGAAGGTGCTGATGGTGAAGGAGATCCGCGACACCGAGATGAAATAGCCCAGGGTCTCGGCCCCCACCAGCATGAAGAACACCACCGCCGAGAGCGCCAGGGTTTCGCGCACGCTCTGCCACAGCCCGGCCAATCGCATGCCCTTGTAGAAGGCGTAGAGCAGGGTCGCGAAGGCCCCCACGCTGGCCCCCTCGGTGGGTGTGAACATGCCCTGATAGATACCGGCAATGATGATGACGAACACGGTGAAGAAGGGCAGCAGACCGGCCAGCGAACGAAACTTCTCGGCAAAGCTGGTAGATTCGCCGGGCACCGCCAGATGGGGCCAGATACGCATCACCACGCTGACCGTCAGCGCGTAGAACACCAGCCCCATCAAGCCGGGAATGATCCCCGCGGCGAACATGTCGCCCACCGACTGCTCGGTGATGATGGCGTAGATCAGCAGTGCAATGCTGGGCGGGATCATGATGCCCAAGGTGCCACCCGCCGCCAGCGTGCCGGTTGCCAGCGAACGCGCATAGCCATGCTTTTCCATTTCCGGCAGCGCTACGCGGGTCATGGTGCTGGCGGTGGCCAGCGACGAACCGGAGATCGCCGAGAAGACCCCGCAGGAGCCAACCGTGGCGATCGCCATACCGCCTTTCCAGCCGCCGCAGATGGTTCGCGTCGAATTGAACAGCATCCCCGCCATGCCCGAGTGGGCGGCCAGCACCCCCATCAGGATGAACATCGGTATGGCACTGAAGCTGTAGCTGGCGAGAACGTCCACCGGTACCGACTTGACCATGGAGAGCGCCGCCCCCCAGGAGATCACCTGGGCGAAGCCCACGACTCCGACGATCAACATAGCCAGGGCCACGGGGACACGCAGTACCAACAGCACCAGGAGCCCGATCAGGCCGATGCCGCCGATCATCTCGCTACTCATGATGGACACCTCCCCCAGCGGTGGCAAAGAAGGTGCCAAGTACGGCATGCACGAGACTGCGCAGCGCCAAAAGCGAGCAGAGCACCGCACCGAACTGGTAGATCGGCCCCATGGGAAGCCTCAGGTCCTGGGTCACCTGACCGCGCTGGGTGGCGATACCGGCTTCCTGCCAAAGGCCGATCGCCATCACCGCTCCCAGCACCACGAAGCCGAACAGAAAGATGCCGCCCAGGCGCTCCTTGAGCGTGGGCGACAGTCCATGACTGAAGGCTTCGACCACTACCTGGCTGCGCTCCACGCTTGCCGCCATGGCGGCAAGCAGCGAGAACAGCAGCAGGTAACGGACGAGCTCGACGCTGCCGATCACGCTCCAGTTGAGGGCACCGCCCGAGAGGCGAAACACCAGGCGCAGCAACACGTCGACGATGGTCACGCTCATGAGCGCGAGCAGCGCCAGACCCGCCACCAGCAGGCACAGACGTGCCAGCTGACGGCTGACGAACAACAAGGGTTGCATCAGCGGCTCCCGGCTCAGCTCTGTTCGGCCGGGCAGGCGTCGCGCGCTGCCATGGCGGCTTCATAGACCTCACGCGCGTTGTCCAGGCCACGGCCCTCGAGTTCACTGAGGTAGTTCTCGATGCCCGCCTGGAGCGGACCGGCCCAGTCGTCGTGTTCGAGCGGGTTATCAATGACGCGAATGGTATGTCCGGCTTCCTCGGCCTCCTGCTTGCCCGCTTCGTCCAGACCGTCGAACACACCGCCGGCCACCTCGCTCCACGCCATGCCCATGTTGGCTTCGATGGCCGCCTGCTGCTCGTCGCTCAGACGATCGAAGCTGCGCTGATTCATGGTGGCGACGAAGATCAGCGAGTAGAACGGCACCTGAGTGTGATAGTTGGCCAATTCGTTGAGGCGGAAGACCTTCATGCCTTCCCAGGGGAAGCTCAGGCCGTCGATCACGCCACGCTGCAGCGAGGTGTAGATGTCCGGCGCCGGCATCCCCACCGGCTGGGCACCCAGCTGTTCGAGCATTTCGCCGGCCACGGCGGTGGGTCGACGAATGCGCAGGCCCGAGAGATCGGCGGGTGACTGGATGTCGTTGTCCACGGTGTGCAGGTAGCCCGGCCCCGTGGTGAACATGAACAGCACCTTGGTATCGTCGTATTCGCTGGCGATGTGGCCGTCGTCGTACAGCGTCTGCAGGATGCAGGCGCCCTGGCTGGCGGTATCGGAAACCCCCGGCAGCTCGACGATCTGCGAGAGCGGGAAACGGCCGGCGGTATAGCCCTGGGCGGTAATGGCAATGTCGGAGATGCCGTTGACCGCACCCTGGTAGGCCTGGTCGGCGCGGGTCAGGGTCTGGGAGGGGTAGTTCTCGATCTGCAGTTCGCCGCCGGACGCCTCCTGCACGGCCTCGACCCAGGCCTGGAAGATCTCCTGGTTGATCCCGGAACCATCCGGCCAGAAATGCGACATGCGCAACGTGGTAGACGCCTGTGCGGCAGACGCCGCGGTAAGGCCGGCAATGGAAGCTGCCAGCAGGCAACGCGTCAGGATACGGTTCATGGGGGGCCTCCGAGGATCGTTATAATGGTTACAGCGCTTTGTTCTGCATCCGAATATACGTTCGGGTTATTCGATAAACTACCCCACCCCAAGGCATCCTGAACAATCGACCTTAGTCTAGTTAGCTTGGATTTTTCATAGCCATTCAAACGGATGAAGCACTTTCTCTTCTTATCTATAAGGACTATCGATAACTTTTATTGGACTTTAGGAATCTCTCACTGAAGCAAAACGGCATTTATCCCAGCCCCAGCAGCTCCCCATAGCGCAAACCAATGAACGCGTGCTCGCGCATCAGCATCTCGGCGCGCGCACCCTCGCCGTGGCGCAGTGCCTGAAACACCAGCTCGTGCTGCATCTGGGCAAGCTGGAGCTTGCGGTACTCGCGATCCAGCGCCTCGCTGTCGATGACGATGGAGTCCGCCGCGGCGAAGGGCAGGTGGTTGTTGCGGGCGATGGCGTCGCCGATCACCGGACTGCCGGCCGATCCCACGATAGTTTCGTGGAAGCGCCGATTGAGTTCGCTCCAGACGTCCACATCACGCTCCTCCAGGTGGCCCTTGGCCAGCAGTTCGCGACCCTGTTGGATCCAAACCGTCAGCTCCTCGGCCAGAGCCGGGGACAGCCCCTGTTCCGCCAAGCGTCGTGCCGCCAGCCCTTCCAGCACCCCGCGCACCTCCACCGCGCAGAGCACGTCCGCTTCGGTGAACTCCCGCACCATGAAGCCCCGCTTGCCGGCCCGCTGCAGTAGCCCCTCCTGCTCCAGGGTGCGGAACGCCAGGCGCACCGGGGTCCGCGAGACGCCCAGCTGCTCCGCTACCGCCACCTCACCGAGACGTTCGCCCGGCCCGTAAGCCCCCTCGCCGATCAGCTTGCGTAATCGGCTCACCACGCTCTTATCGCTGCTGCTCACTCGAACTCCCATTCGTCACCGTGCTTTCGAAGACCGCGAACATGGATCCAACTAAAGCATAAGTTGACCAAAACCAGAATCAAAAGCTCTACTTTGGATCCAAACATAATTTTCATGACCGTGACACGCGCTGCAATGCAATGCCCATGAACCGACGCAGCCAAGGAGAGAACCATGTCGCTACAGGCCCCCTTCCCCAAGAATACCTGGTACGTCGCCTGCACCCCGGACGAGATCGAAGACAAGCCGCTGGGGCGCATCATCTGCAACGAACCGATCGTCTTTTTCCGCGGCGACGAGGGCCGCGTGGCTGCGGTGGAGGACTTCTGCCCCCACCGCGGCGCCCCGCTGTCGCTGGGCTTCGTACGTGACGGCAAGCTGGTCTGCGGTTACCACGGCCTGGAGATGGGCTGCGACGGCAAGTGCGCCGGTATGCCGGGCCAACGGGTGCGCGGCTTCCCCAGCATTCGCGCCTACCCGGTGGTGGAACGTCACGGCTTCGTGTGGCTCTGGCCGGGCGACCCCGACCAGGCCGACCCAAGCCTGATTCCCGAGCTGCACTGGGCCAACAACCCCGACTGGGCCTACGGCGGCGGGCTCTACCATATCCACTGCGAATACCGGCTCATGATCGACAACCTCATGGACCTGACCCATGAGACCTACGTGCACGCCTCCAGCATCGGCCAGCCGGAAATCGAGGAAGCCGCACCCGAAACCACCGTCGACGGTGACGAAGTGATCACCAGTCGCCACATGGAAAACATTCCGGCGCCACCCTTCTGGCAGGCCGCCCTGCGCGGTAACGGCCTGGCCGACGACGTGCCGGTGGACCGCTGGCAGATCTGCCGCTTCACGCCGCCGAGCCACGTACTGATCGAGGTCGGCGTGGCTCACGCCGGCCACGGCGGCTACGACGCACCGGCAGAGGTCAAGGCCGCTAGCATCGTGGTCGATTTCATCACCCCCGAAACCGACACCTCGATTTGGTACTTCTGGGGCATGGCACGCAACTTCAAGCCGGAGGATGGCGAGCTAACCGAGCGGATCCGCGAGGGCCAGGGCAAGATCTTCGCCGAGGACCTGGACATGCTCGAGGCTCAGCAGCGCAACCTGCTGCGCTACCCGGAGCGTCAGCTGCTCAAGCTCAACATCGACGGCGGCGGTGTGCAGGCCAGGCGCATCATCGACCGCATTCTGACCGAGGAGCGAACCGCCAGGGAGGGCACCACGGTATGAGCAGCGCTCCCCTCTCGCTGATCGTCGAGGTCAAGGCGCGTCACGACGAAGCCCAGGACATCGTCACCTTCGAGCTGGCCGACCCCCCCGGTCGGCCGCTGCCGGCGTTCAGCGCCGGCGCCCACATCGACGTACGGCTGAAGGATGGCCTGATTCGCCAGTACTCGCTGTGCAACCACCCCGAGGAGCGCGACCGCTACCTCATCGGGGTGCTGCGCGACCCGGCCTCCCGCGGCGGCTCGGTGGCCATGCACGAGGAGATCCAGGTGGGCGACCTGGTTCAGATCAGCGCGCCCAAGAATCACTTCCCGCTCAAGCCGGCCGGCCGCACCCTGCTGCTGGCCGGGGGCATCGGCATCACGCCGCTGCTGTGCATGGCCGAGCGCCTGGCCCACACCGAGGCCGAGTTCGCGCTGCACTACTGCACCCGCTCCGCGGAACGCACCGCCTTTCGCCGGCGTATCGCCGACTCCGGCTTCGCCGAGCGGGTGCACTTCCACTTCGACGACGGCGCAGCGGAGCAGAAGCTGGATCTCGAGGCGCTGCTGGCTACACCGGACCCGGACGCTCGGCTCTACGTATGCGGCCCGACGGGTTTCATCGATGCCGTGCTCTCCGCCGCCAAGTCCAGCGGCTGGCCCGACGAGCGGCTGCACACCGAATACTTCGCCGGCGCCGTGGCCGACACCAGCAACGACGGCAGCTTCGAGGTCAGGATCGCCAGCAGTGGCGCCAGCTTCACCGTCCCTGCCGACAAGACCGTGCATCAGGTGCTGTCCGAGAACGGCATCGAGATCATGGTTTCCTGCGAACAAGGGGTCTGCGGCACCTGCCTGACCCGGGTGCTGGAGGGCGAGCCCGACCATCGCGATCTCTACCTAGACGACGACGAACACGCCGCCAACGACCAGTTCACGCCCTGCTGCTCCCGGGCCAAGAGCAAGGTTCTGGTGCTGGACCTGTAAGCGCTGTACCCATAACGACAAGAGGAGTTCCCCATGACAACCAGCAAGATCGTGACCGCCCTTTCCCTGAAGGCCCCCATGAAGAGCGCCCTCACCGGTGCTCTGACCGCCGCCCTCCTGGCCACGCCGGCTCTGGCCGAGGCCACTACCCTACGTATCGCCCACGTCTGGCCCGGCGGTTCGCTGATCGACCGCGAACTCTTCCAGGCCTGGGCGGAGAGCGTCGAGGAAGCCTCCGATGGCCGCCTGCAGGTGCAGATCTTTCCCGGCGCCACCCTGACCGGGGCCGATAGTGCCTATCAGGGTGTGGTCAACGGCATCGCCGATATCGGCGCCACCGCCCAGGGCTACAACGCCGGGCGCTTTCCGCTGACCCAGGTGGTCGAGCTGCCCGGGGTCTCGGCCAGCAGCAGCCAAGGCTCCTGCATCCTGCAGTCCCTCTACGACCAGGGGCACTTCGAAGAGGAGTACTCCGATACCCGGCCGCTGTTCATGTTCACCACCGGCCCCGGCTACCTGCATACCAAGGAGCGTCTGATCGAAACGCCGGCGGATCTGGAAGGGATGCGCCTGCGCCGACCCACGCCGGTAGTGGGCGACATGTTTACCCGGCTCGGCGCCCAGGCCGTCGGCATGCCGGCACCGGAGGTCTTCACCTCAATGCAGCGCGGCGTGGTGGATGGCCTGAGCTTCAACTGGGAGGGCATGAAGACCTTCCGCCTCAATGAGCTGGCCCGCTATCACACCGAGGTGCCGCTTTACGACCTGTCGCTGTTCGCCACCATGAACCAGCGCACCTACGACAGCCTGCCCGCGGACCTCCAGCAGGTCATCGACGACCACAGCGGCATGGAGTGGTCGCTGCGCGCGGCTGCGGTCTACGACGAGCTGATTCGCCAGGGTCGCCAGGACGCCGAGGAGGCCGGCCATGAATTCCTGGTCATCGAGGGCGCCCTGGACCATCCAGACTGGGGCCCGGTGCTCCAGGAAACCATCGAACGCTACCTCGAGGAGGTCGGCGAGGAAGGCAGGACGATCCATGAAGCCGCCACCGCCCTTCAGGCCGAATGTCCCGCCTGACCCTTGTTACTTCACCTCTCCACTCTCTCACGGCAGCCCTCGGGCTGCCGTTTTTCGTTTTCCTCCCGGCCACCCCCGCAAGACTAAAGTCGAAGTTCGGCATGAATGACCCGGCACGGCAACTGCTGTAGGCTATCCATTGTTTAATATCACAACAGTATCTCCGAACAACAAGCGCCCAGCTTGACGATTATTGCCGAGGCCCACATGACCGAAACGCTCGTCAAGACGACTCTAGACGACACCCTCTACACCATCACGCTGGCGCGCCCGGAGAAGCGTAACGCCGTCAGCGACCGCCTGCTCAATGCCCTGGAAGAGGCCCTGGTTGCCACGCCGGAAGGCACCCGGGTCATCATCCTGGCCGCCGAGGGCAAGCACTTCTGTTCCGGTCTGGACCTTGCCGAACACCAGCATCGCGACCCCTTCGGCGTGGTGCAGCACTCCCGCGGCTGGCACCGGATCTTCGATCGTCTGCAGAACGGCGGAATCCCCGTGGTCACCGCCATGCAGGGTGCCGTCATCGGCGGCGGCCTGGAGCTGGCCACGGCCACACACGTTCGGGTCGCCGAATCCAGCACCCTCTATCAGCTGCCGGAAGGCCGCCATGGCATTTTCGTCGGCGGCGGCGCCTCGGTGCGGGTTGCCGGCATCATCGGGCCCAGCCGCATGTGCGAGATGATGCTCACCGGCCGCGTCATGGACGCCGACGAGGGGCAACGGTTGGGCCTCTCCCACTACGTGGTCGGCGAGGGGGAGAGCCTCGCCAAGGCCCGCCAGCTGGCCGAGCGCATTGCCGAGAACGCTCCCATGGCCAACTGGGCCATGGTCTCCGCCATCTCGCGCATCGACAACATGGCCAGCGACGACGGCCTGTTCGTAGAGTCGCTGACCGCCGCCCTGACCCAGACCAGCCCCGAGGTCGCCGAACGCATCGGCAGTTTCTTTACCAAGAAGGGCAAGGGTCCACGCACCTGAGGAGAGCATCATGAAGTTTCAGGACAATACCTTCATCGTTTCCGGCGGTGCCTCGGGGCTGGGAGAAGCTACCGCCCGCGCGCTGCACGAGGCGGGCGGCAACGTGGTGATTGCCGATCTCAATGCCGAACGCGGCACGACGCTGGCAGGCGAGCTGAACGCCAGAAGCGCGACCGACCGCGCGCTCTTCCAGCGCACCGACGTCACCAGCGAAGCCGATGCCCAGGCCGTGGTGGCGCTGGCCGTGGATACCTTCGGCGGCTTGCAGGGGCTGATCAACTGCGCCGGTGTCGGAGACCCCGCCAAGGTGGTCGATCGCCACGGCGAGCCGCTGCCGCTGGAAGCCTTCGCCCGCATCGTCAACATCAACCTGCTGGGCAGTTTCAACATGCTGCGCCTGGCCGCCGCCGCCATGGCCAAGGGCGAGCCCCAGGCCGACGGTGAGCGCGGGGTGATCATCAACACCGCCTCGGTGGCCGCCTTCGACGGCCAGATCGGCCAGCCCGCCTACGCGGCCTCCAAGGGTGGCATCGTCGCCATGACCCTGCCCGTCGCCCGGGAGCTGGCCCGCCACGGCATCCGCGTCATGACCATCGCTCCGGGGCTGTTCAAGACCCCGCTGATGGAGGCGCTGCCGGAAGAGGCGCAGCAGTCGCTGGCCGCCTCCATCCCCTTCCCCAACCGTTTGGGCGAGCCGGACGAATTCGCCCGCCTGGCCTGCCATATCGTCGATAATCCCATGCTCAACGGCGAGACCATTCGCGTGGATGGGGCGATTCGTATGGCCCCTCGCTAAAGCCAACTCTTCAGCACCATTCGCGGTGGGCGCCGGCGGGCAGGTCGTAGCGAAGGTCTTTTGCCATGGATGGCAAAAGTAGCGCCCAGGGAAGGGTTCACAGCGCCTTCGCGAAGGCCTGCCCACCGGGATAGCCCACCAACTCCTACCTAACATCCGGCCAGCAACGAAACGAGGACGCCCATTGCCATGCTCGATTACCAAGCGCCGCTGCGCGATATGCAGTTCATCCTCGAGGAGCTGGCCGGTCTCGAGCGAATCGCTGAGCTGCCCGGTTGCGAGGACGCCTCGCCCGATTTGGTGAGCGCCGTACTGGAGGAGGCCGGCAAGTTCGCCAGCGGCGTGCTCGCCCCCCTCAACCCGGTCGGCGACCGCCAGGGCTGCCGTCTGGAAGGCGAGCGGGTAATCGTGCCCGACGGCTGGCAAGCGGCCTACGACCAGTTCCGCGATGCCGGCTGGATCGGCCTGTCGCTGCCCCCGGCGCATGGCGGCCAAGGGCTGCCCAAGCTGGTTTCCACGCCGGTGTGGGAGATGTGGTTTTCCACCAACATGGCCTTCGCCATGCTGCCCCTGCTCAACGTGGGCCAGACCGAAGCGCTGATGATCGCCGCCAGCGAAGCGCAGAAAGCCATCTGGCTGGACAAGATCGTCAGCGGCGAGTGGGCCGCCACCATGAATCTCACCGAGCCCCAGGCCGGCTCCGACCTGGCCGCCACGCGTATGCGCGCCGAGCCCACTGGCGATGGGGCCTACCGCCTGTTCGGCCAGAAGATCTTCATCTCCTACGGCGAGCATGAACTCACCCCCAATATCGTGCACCTGGCCCTGGCGCGGCTGCCCGACGCCCCGCCCGGGGTCAAGGGGCTGTCGCTGTTCCTGGTTCCCAAGTACCTGCTCGATGATCGGGGCGAGCCGGGGCAGAAGAACGACATCCGCTGCATCGCCATCGAGCACAAGATGGGCATTCACGGCAGCCCCACCTGCACCCTGAGCTATGGCGACGATGGCGGCGCCCTGGGCCATCTGGTCGGCGAGCCGCATACCGGTCTGGCCACCATGTTCGTGATGATGAACGAGGCTCGCTTCAATGTGGGCGTGCAGGGCGTGGCACTGGGCGAGCGCGCTTACCAGGCGGCACTCGCCTATGCTCGGGAGCGTGTTCAGGGGCGCAACATCGTCACCGGCGAAGTCGGCCTATCGATCCTCGCCCACCCCGACGTCAAGCGCATGCTGGTCTCGATGCGTTCCCGGTTGATGGCCATGCGCGGCCTGCTCTACAGCGCCGCCGGCTGGTTCGACCTCGCCCGTCATCACCCCGAGGCCGAGGTCGCCGACAAGTACCGCCGCTACGTCGATCTGCTGATGCCGGTGGCCAAGGGCTGGTGCACCGAGGTAGGCAACGACCTCTGCGACGAGGCAATCCAGGTGTTCGGCGGCATGGGCTTCGTCGAGGAGACCGGGGTCGCGCAGCTGTTCCGCGACGCACGTGTCATCACCATTTACGAAGGCACCACCGGCATCCAGGCCAACGACCTGCTGGGCCGCAAGATACTGCGCGAGAACGGCGCCACCCTGCGCGAGCTGACCGCCGATATTCGCGAAACGGCCGGGCAGCTCGAATCTCATGCAAATCTCGGTGACCTGGCACGGTCGTTCCATGACCAGGCCATCCTGCTCGATGAAACCGTCGACTGGCTGCTGGCCCACAGGGCAGAGACCGCCGAGCTTCATGCCGGCGCCGTGCCGCTGCTGCACCTGCTCGGCACCGCCTGCGGCGCCTGGCAGATGAGCCGCCTGGCACTGGCCGCCACGGCCCGGCTCGAGCAAGGAGAGGGAGACACCGAGTACTTGCAGAGCCTGGTCGAATTGGCGCGCTTCTACATGGCCACCCAAGCCCCTCAGGCTCACAGCCATGCCCATACCATGCGCCACGCTGGTGCGGTGCTGACTCGCTTCGCCGCCGATACCCTGTAATGCCGGGAGCGGGCACGCCCGCTCCGTTCCCCACCCTTCTTGATCACATCTTTCCGGGAAGAAACAACACCAAGGCGGGGAAAAGGATCAGCAGCGCCAGCCGCACCAGATCCGCCACCACGAAAGGCATCACACCCTTGAAGATGGTCCCCAGCGCCACATCCGGGGCCACGGAGCGAATCACGAAGACGTTGATGCCGATGGGCGGCGTGATCATGCCCAGCTCGACAGCCACCACGACGATAATTCCGAACCAGATGGGATCGAAGCCCAGGCTGGTGATCACCGGGAAGAGGATCGGCACCATCAGGATGATCATGGCCATGGGATCCAGCACGCAGCCGAGCACCAGGAACAGCGCAAGAATCAGCAACAGCACGCCATATTCCCCAACCGGCAGAGAGGTTAGCCAGGTAGTCAACAGCTGAGGCGTCTGGGTCACGGTCAGGAAGTAGCCGAATAGCAGCGCCCCTATGAGGATAGTGAAAATGGCTACCGAGGTACGCAGGGCATCGAGCAAGCATGAGAGGGTCAATCGCAGGGTAAGTCGACGCCGCATTACCCCGATCAAGAATGTACAGAAGGCTCCCAGGGCCGACGCTTCTACCGGTGTCACGGCACCGACATAGATTCCCCCGACGATGGCGATGAACAGGAGCAATACCGCCCAGATGCCGCGCAGTGAGTCGAATTTTTCACGCCAGTTCGAGCGCTCGCCCGCAGGCATCGATGCAGGACGCAGCAGGCCCAGGACGCGGATCGTAATAAACGAGAGCAATATCGCCAGAAGCCCAGGGATCACACCCGCCACGAATAGCTGGCCAATGTCCTGGTCGGTAAGAAAGCCGTACAGAACCAACACCACGGAGGGGGGAATCAGGATGCCAAGGGTGCCGCCCGAGGCAATCAAGCCAGTGGAGAGGCTATCCGCATAGCCGGTACGCCGCATCTCGGGCAGCGCCACTCGCGTCATGGTGGCAGCGGTAGCTACCGAAGAGCCGCAGATGGCAGCGAATCCTCCACAGGCCGCCATGGTGGACATGGCGGCGCCGCCACGAAAGCCACCCAGCCAGGCCTGGCCGGCCCGGAACAGCTCGCGGCTCATTCCCGTGGCCGAAGCAAAGACCCCCATCAGAATGAACATCGGGATGAGGCTCAAGTTGTAGTTGGTCACGGTGCGCAGCGGCGAGGTGGCCAGCACCCCCAGCGCCGCATCCAGGCTGGTCACCGCCGCAAAACCGAGCACACCGACGATACCCATGGCGATACCTACCGGCACGCGCAAGGCAATCATGGTGAAGAGCCCCAGGAACCCCAGCAGGGCGATCATGTTGTTACCCATCGCGAGGCTCCTTGGGCGCCTCGTCCAGGATCGAGCCCGAATCGGGCAGCGCTCCGGGGCGCAGAATGAGCAAGACCAGCCGCGCCAGAGCCAGCAGACTGGCGGACACCACGCCCAGCCAGGCAGCGCCGTAGAAGGGCCATAGCGGTAGCTGCAGGTCGGAAGTGGTCTGGCCGGCTCGCAGGATGGTTTCCACCCGCCCGAACAGCACCCAGGCCAGCACGACGATGAAGACCGTCACCAGCAGGTGGGAGAGGATGTCCATCAGGCGCCGCAATGGCGGCGGGCAAAGCTGCCAGACAAGATCCACCGCGATATGATCGTTGCGCCAGGTGGTCGAACCGAGCCCCCAGAGGATAGCGATGCCGAGCAGCAGGCTGGCGATGGCGTGGGCATCGGGAATGGAGGTGGCGATCAGGTAACGCGACAGCGAAGCGACGAAAATCAGCAGCGTGATGACCGCCAGGCTGAGGCTGGCGATGCGCTCGATCAACGCCGCAGCCGCGGTGATGATGGCGTGTAATGGCATGGGCGGTTCCTCGGATGCTAGCCGACGCGATAGACCTGGATGCGGACCCGTCCGGGCTCACGGATGCCTCGTCCGACGAAGAGATCGCGCGTCAGCCAGGCCAAGGCCGGATCGGCGGTCTGGAAGCGGGGCGCGGTGCGAAAGTAATACTGATCGGGATCGACCGGCTCGCCGCGAATCAGCCGCGCCATGACCGGCTCGGAGGCATGCCTCACCCCACCGTTCTCCACTTCGATCAGGCTGCCCTCACGGGTACGCAGGGTGTAGCGCGCCATGATCTCGGCGCAGCCATCTGGGCGGATCAGCTGCCAGTCTGCCCCGCCGCCCAGCACCTCTCCGGCAAGCTTCGGACCATCGAAGCTTCCGCCGGAGATGGGAATGATGCGGCGTCGGCCGATGGCCAGTTCACCGATATCGAGAGGCTCCTCGACCAGCACGTTCAGGGTCGTGACATGCTCCAGCTCAGGGGGATGTTCGAGTCTCACCTGTGCATCTCCTGCGGGTGTGCAACCAAAAACCAGCGCTGGCCGCCTCTCCAGCCATCCATCGCAGGCAGGGGAGACGGCAGCGGCTTCGCGGCGGTGATTACTCGGCCAGGGCATCCACAGCGGCCAATCGCTGCTGCAAATCGCTTAGCAGGCTTTCAGGGTCATGCCCTGCGTTTTGCACGCGCTCGGCCCAGGCGTCACGCAGCGGTGCCGCTGCCTCGCGCCAGGCTTCCAGTTCCTCGTCGGTCAGCTCGATCATGGTGTGCTCGGGCGAGCTGCGAAAATGCTCGTGCCCTTCGCGCTCCATCTCCTCCCAACCACGTGTGACGCGGGTGGCCCACTCCCCGGTGCAGTGGTCGTCGATCACCCCCTGCTGCTCGTCGCTCAGCCGCTCGTATGTGTTGCGGTTGATCAGAATCGCCTGCCAGGAAGAGTACATGGGGTATTCGATGTGATAGCGCGTGATGTCATCGATGCCGAACAGGATCGTCGAGCCGGAGGGGAAGGTAATGGCATCCGCCGTGCCCCTGGCCAGCGCTTCACGGGTTTCGGGCGCCGACACCTGGACACTGGCCCCGCCAAGCACGTTTACCAGTTGGGCAATGGAAGAGTTGGCCGGCCGGATCGTCATGCCCCGCACCTGGCTCGGGTGGCGTATCTCCTCCTTGGCGTGAAGCGTGCCAGGGTAGTGGCCATGGATCAGGCACATCACCACCTCCGGCATCTCCTGCTCGGCATACTGCTTGTACCATTCCGTCGCCGCTTCAGCGCCGTTCAGCGTATCGCTGACGATGAACGGCAATTGCAGCAGGTCCGAGACCGGGAAGCGTCCTGCGGTATAGCCGGGATTGACCCAGGTAACGTCGGCAATGCCGCTGGCAGCCATATCGTAATGGTCTTCCGCGCTGCCGAGCTGCTGAGCCGGGTACATCTGGAAGCTGATGGTGCCACCCGAGGCCGCGTGGATGGATTCGGTCCACTCCTTGAAACCGGTGGCGGGCAGAGCGTGCTGCTCGGGCAGCCAATGGGCGAATCTCAACGTCGCGTCCTGTGCCTGTGAGGCCGAGGACCAGAGGCCAAGACAGAGGGAACCGATCAGGAGCTTGCGTGCTGTCATTGTTGTTTCTCCTTTTCTCAACAGGGCGGAGCGGCCAACGCCGCTCCGGTACCTTCACCCCACCTTGACGATCAGCGCCGCGGCGGAGTCGCCTGCGGCGCAGCCGGTCACCAGGGCGTAACCGCCGCCCTTGAGCGCGGTCTCCTCGATGGCTTCGATCAGCAGGCGCGCCAGGGTCGGCGCCTGAGGGTGGCCATAGACCAGCGAGGTGCCGTAGTTGTTGAAGCTGTGGGCATCGAGCCCCAGCGCCTTGGCCAGGTGCAGGTCATTGGCGATGAACGGCGTGTGGTTCTTGATCGTCTTGATCTGGTCGAGAGTCAGGCCCGCCTGGGCCAGGGCGCGCTGTACCGAGGTGGCCGGCGCCATGGGCATGTGCGCCGGCTTGGTGCGGGCATGGCCATAGGCCACCACCTTGACGACCATCTGCGGGTCGCGGCTCATTGCCTCGGCGCGCTCGCGGGTGGTGACGACGATACCGGCATTGGCATCGGCCGGGTGGGTCTGGGCACCGTAGGTATGAATGCCCTCCGGCTGCACCGCCCGCAGCCGCGCCAGTGCCTCGGCGCTGGTCGCATTCACGCCCTCATCGGCTTCGACGAGCTTGGTTTCCTTGCGCGAGACCGCGACCTCCACGGGGAACATGTAGCGCTTCTGGAAGGCGCGATCGTTCGCCAGAGCGTCGGCGTACTGCTCGTAGCGCCGCAGGGTAAGCTCGTCGGCCTGCTCGCGGCTGAAGCCATGCTCGCGCGCCACGTTCTCGGCGGTGGTCAGCATGTCCTTGCCGGTGGCCGGGTCGGCGGCGATGTTGTCCATGTTCCAATTCTCGGCAATCACCTCACCGCCCGGCCCGTTGGGGTTGGGCCAGATGGTGTGGGGGCCGTTGGAAGGCCGGTCGGCGAGCAGGCAGTAGGTGGTGTCGAAGCCGCCGGCATCCACCGCCAGGGCGGCATTGAACACCGCCGTGGTGGCGGTCGCACAGGCCTGGGTGATGTTCTGGCCCGGGGCCTGGCCGGCCCCCATCATGGCCGCCGCCCAGGGCGCGCCGTAGAAGATCGACTTCTGCCCCACCGACACCCCCAGGTAGAGATAGTCGATGAGGGTGGGATCGATGTCGCGGCTGGCGAACCAGCGCTTGCTGGTGGCCGCGCCAAGCTCGATGGCGTTGACGTTGGCCAGGCTGCCCATCCACTTGCAGAAAGGAGTGGTGTAGTAGCCGCCGTAGGGGATGTAGGCATTGTTGAACATAGTGGCCTCTGACTCGTGGAAAAAGGAGGCCCCGGCCGCGTTCGCCGCCTGAGGCCTCAAGCGGAGATCATTGCGCCATCAGGGACGCCCGAAGCTCACCCCACCGGGGCTCGAAGAGTTTTGCCGGCATCTCGCGCAGCTCCTCGGCAATGCGCGGCACAAAGTCCATGGCCGCGAGGATGTCGCGCTCGATGTCGATACCCGGGGCGATTTCGGTCAGGGTGATCTCGCCGTCGAGCAGCTCGAAGACGCAGCGCTCGGTGACGAACAGCACCGGCTTGCCAGTCTCGTGGGCATAGCGGCCGCTGAAAGTTATCTGATCGACCTGCTGGACGAACTTGCGGCGCGGGCCCTCCTGAACGATCCGCAGGCGCCCCTCCTCCACGACGACGTCACCGCCGTTGGTGAAGGTGCCGCAAAACACCACCTTGCGGGCGTTCTGGCTGATATTGATGAAGCCTCCCGGCCCCACCACCTTGTCGCCGAACTTGCTGACGTTGAGGTTGCCCTCGTGGTCCGTCTGGGCCAGCCCCAGGAAGCACACCGCAAGGCCACCGCCGTCGTAGAAGTCGAACTGGTAGCCGTGGTCGATGATCGCCTCGGCGTTATAGGCAGTGGCAAAATCGCCGCCACTGGCCGGCACGCCGCCGTAGGTGCCGAGCTCGGTGGTCAGCGTCATCAGGTCGCTGACGCCTTCTTCGGCCGCCACGCTGGAGACCCCTTCGGGCATGCCGATGCCGAGGTTGACCACCCCGCCCGGCACCAGCTCCATGGCGGCGCGCCGGGCAATGACCTTGCGCGGATCCAGCGGCAGCGGCTTGATGCCGCCCAGTGGCACCTTGAGATCGCCGGCCAGCGCCGGGTTGTAGGCGGTGGTGATGGTCTGCATGTGGTGCTCGGGCTCGGCCACCACCACGTAGTCGACCAGATCGCCAGGCACCTTGACCTGCTTGGGGTGCAGGCTGCCCTGGGTGGCCAGATACTCCACTTGGGCGATGACGATGCCGCCGCTGTTCCTGGCCGCCTGAGCCATGGAGAGCTGTTCGAGGAACAGCGCTTCGCGCTCCATGCTCAGGTTGCCGCGCTCGTCGGCGGTGGTGGCGCGAATCACCGCCACGTCGACCGGGAAGGTGCGATAGAGCAGCCACTCCTCGCCTTCGAGCTCGACCAGCTTGACCAGATCCTCTTCGGCGGCGGCGTTGGCCTTGCCCCCCTCGAGGCGAGGGTCGACGAAGGTTCCGAGCCCCACCTTGCTCAGCACGCCTGGTTTCTTGCCGGCGATATGGCGCCACAGGTGCGCCAGCACGCCTTGGGGCAGCAGGTAGCCCTCGACGCGGTTCTCGCGGATCAGTTCCCCCATGCGCGGGGCCTGACCGGTGTGACCGCTGATCAGCCGCTTGACCAGCCCAGCGTGGCCGAGATGATTCATGCCGCGGCTCTTGCCGTCTCCGCAGCCGCAGCTATGAGCCACGGTAAGATTGCGGGGCGCCCCGCTCTCCAGGAAGCGCTGCTCCAGCGCCGTGGCCACGGCCTCGGCAAAACCGCACAGCCCGGCAGTGGTCCAGAGGACGGTGTCGCCATCCTTGATCAGATTCGCCGCGGCAGCGCTGTCGATGATCTTGTTCACTCTTACGCCCTCTTGCGAAACCATCTACATGATTAATTAATATATTGTTTATTAAACAAACATATAAATCTGAAAACATATGACGCCGACTTGAGCGCCCCGGCTTCATGCCCGGGGCGTACCGGTCAGCCGCTGGTCAGTACCAGCACGATCTGGGGATAGAAGATCACCAGGGCGACCACCAGGATATCGGCCACCAGGAAGGTCGAGACGCCCTTGAAGATGTCCATCAGCGAGGCGTACTGCCCGGCCACGCCCTTGATCACGAAGATGTTCATGCCCACTGGCGGTGTGATCATGCCGATCTCCAGCAGCTTGA
The DNA here is from genome assembly GCF_057473365.1 of Halomonas sp. TH-94. Classification (NCBI taxonomy): domain Bacteria; kingdom Pseudomonadati; phylum Pseudomonadota; class Gammaproteobacteria; order Oceanospirillales; family Halomonadaceae; genus Halomonas; species Halomonas sp. TH-94. The sequence goes on along the minus strand of NZ_JBYCKL010000029.1, from coordinate 3,253 downwards.
CCAGCAGCACGCCGAACCAGATCAGACTGACGTCGTATAGCTCGAAGATCGGCAGCAGCACGGGCAGCGTCACCAGCATCGCCCCGAAGGGTTCCATGAACAGGCCGAGAAAGAGGTAGATCAGCACGACGATCAGCATCAGTTCGAGATAGGAGGGGTCCCAGCCGCTGACAGCGCCGGTGATATAACCGGCCACACCGCTGAGGCTCAGAAACAGCGTGAACATGCTGGCACCGACGCCGATGATCAGCAGCGCCGAGGTGGTGGAGAGCGTCTCGAGCAGTGCCGCCTTCATGGCCCTTCCATTCAGACGCCGCAGTACCAGGCCGATCAGTATGGCGCCGGCAGCGCCGACGGCACCGGCCTCGGTGGCGGTGAAGAAGCCGGAAAAGAGACCGCCAAATACCAGTACGCCTAGCGCCAGCACCGGCCAGATATCGAGCAGCGCCTGGCGCGGGGTCACATCGCGGGCGCCCGTGGCTTCCCGGGGCACGATGTCGGGACGCAGCCAGCTGACCATCAGGATCACGATGCAGTAGCTCACCGCGGTCAGCAGGCCGATGGTGATGCCCCCAAGAAACACCTGGGTAATCGAGACCTGGGCGAAAACGCCGTAGACGATCATCAGGATGCTGGGCGGGATCAGCGCCCCGATGGTGCCGCCCGCGGCGATGGTGCCGCAGGCGAAGCTGGGCTTGTAGCCGCCCTTCACCATCTCGGGAATCGCGATGCGCCCCATGGCGGCCGAGCAGGCGACGCTGGAGCCGCTCACCGCGGCAAAGCCGGAGCTGGCAAAGATGCTGGAAATCGCCACGCCGCCGGGCAGCCAGCGGAACACCACCTTGGCGGCATTGAAGAGGCCGTTGGTCAAGCCGGCGTGATAACAGACGAAGCCCATCAGCAGGAACATGGGCACCGCACTGAGCGTCCACTTGGCGATGAATTCATAGGGCGTCGAGGAGAGCATGCCGATGGCAGTGTTCCAACCGAACATCACCGTCATGCCGCCAAGCGAGACCGCTATCAGGGCAAGCGCAACCGGTACGCGAAGCGCCAGCAACAGCAGCAGAATGATCAATCCATAAAAGCCGATCGCAACGGACATGAAATTACCTTTCCTCTTGCGCGGGAGAGTCGTACGTCGTACCCGTTGCCAGCAGCGGAAGCCTGACCAGGCAAACCAGCGCAGCAAGTGCAAAGGCCACGGGAAGTACGAAATAGGTCGGCCAGACAGGCATGGGCACGTTCAACGACATGACATAGGCGCCGATCCGGTATTGCTCGACGGCCTTGCCCCAGGTAGCCACGGCCAGGATGGTGTAAATACCCGCCGAGAGAAGCGATACCAGCACGTCAGAGACACGCATCAGCCGGGGGCTCATCATGCCTTCGAGAGCTTCGACGCTGATCATGCTGCGCCGCCACTCGACCCATCCCAGCGGCAGCAGTGCCAAGGTGATCAGGTAGTAGCGGGTGACCAGTTCGAGCGTGGCGGGTATGGAGATGGAAAGCGTCGAGCGCAGCACGACATCCAGGGTGATGTGCAGCACCATCAGCAGGATGCCCAGGGTACCCAGCAGCGCCAAGCCGACGGCGGCGAGGTTGGTCAGGCGGTATAAAACGGCCATGAGGCATCTCCCTCAAAGCCGGCCCGAAGGCCGGCAATCGGTGGGGCTTACGACCCGCTCAGCTGCCGTAGCTGGCAAAGTCGACGTCACTCCATATTTCACGCTTCATGGCATCGGCGATGGCCTCGGGGTCGTCACCGAGCTCCTCGACGATCTCGGTCCACTTGTCGACCAGTGCCTGGAAGCGCTCGATCTTGGCCTCGGCGTCTTCCACACCGTAGCGGCGCTCGGCCTGTTCCGCGGCGTAGGTCAGGTCCTCTTCGATGAAGGCCGGAATGGCGTCGAGAAGATCCTGGTCGGGCTCGAGAATCTCGATGCCGCTCTCCTTGGCAATTTCGCGCGCCTCTTCGGCCATCTCGTAACCCCAGCGCTGGGTGATCGCGGCGCTCGCCTCGACGGAAGCGTGGATCATCGCCTCACGCTGTTCCTCCGTCAGGCTGTCCCAGGCCTGCTGGCCGATGGCGTGGGAGATGGTGCTGTGGAAGGTACCCAGCTCGACGTCGGTCACGTAATTGAGCACGTCATCGAGGCGGAAGGAAATGATGTCGGCGATGGAGGCGATGGTGCCCTCGATCACGCCCTGGGAGAGCGACTCATAGGTCTCGCCCACCGACATGGTCGCCGGTGTCAGGCCGACCGACTCGGCCCAGCGCGAGTACTGCGGGCCGCCGACGCGCATGCGCAGGCCGCGCAGATCGGCGAGGGAACGCACGGGCTTGGTACTCAGGATGCGATAGAGGTCAGAGGCATGGGAGCTGGTATAGACGATACCCAGCGCCTTGAGCTCTTCCTGACATTCCGCGCAGGTAACGATATATTCCGTGATTGCCGCCCCCATCGCATGGGGCGTGGTGCCGAGGAAGGCCATGTCGCCGACCAGGTTGATCTCGGGAAGATCGGCCGGGAAATAGGCCGGCAGGAACAGCCCCGCCTCAACCAGACCGCTGCGGATGGCGTTGCGCATGTTGCCGATATTGGCCACCTCGGTGCCCAGCAGGTTGCCCGTCAGCGCACCATCCGTTTTCTCAGCCAGCCGCTCGGCGAACTCGGTGAACATCGGGTTGTAGGCGGGGTGGGCGGGCGGGACCCCTGGTGCCATGCGCAGCTCACGGGCCTGAGCATGGCTGGCAAGCGCCAGACTGCCCACGGTGACGGCAATGGCGACGGTCTTGAGCAGCGTGTGATTCGTCATGGGTGTCTCCAGATGGGTTATATTTGTTTGTTAGATAAACAATGGTTCATATCATCTATCTTTGAGCTGATTATAGTCTACTCATCAACCCCACTCGATACCCGACTTTGGTAGAAGCCTCAGCTCACCGGACCAGCAAGGCGTGAGCCGATAAAAAAGGCCCGGCGGGACTGCCACCCACCGAGCCGAAAGCAAGCTAGTCGGACACAGAGCGCGTTACCTCAGAAGCTGACGCTGAGACCCGCCGCCACGTTGTTGTCGGTGCGGTCGTAGCGGCCTGCTTCGAGGAAGCCGTAGACCTTATCGTTGAAGTGATGCCGCACGATGCCGACCAGGGCGTCGTTATCGAGATCGAAGTTCCTGTCGTTCTCGGCGTAGCCCAGGGAGACCGACCAGGCATCGCTGAGACTGGCCGAGACGTTAACGCCCCAGG